>JAGREA010000078.1 GCA_020446745.1 Rhodobacterales bacterium
GGGCGCCGGCGTGGCCGGGGTGGCGGACGCCGCGGGGGCCGGAGCCGATGCGGGCCCCTCGCCCCTCAGGCTTTTCAGGGCTTCCTCGGGGGTCGGCAGGTCGGCGGCGTAGGCCAGGCGGATCAGCAGCATTTCCGCCGCCTGCAACGGCGACGGGGCGACCCGGCATTCGCCCAGGCCCTTCAGCAGCATCTGCCAGGCGCGGGTCAGCACCGGCATGGCCAGGCGCCCGGCCATGTCGGTGCCGCGCACCTTCTCGGCCTCGGGGATGCCCGGGGCGGCGGCGGCGTCGGGGGTCACCTTCACCCGGGTCAGCCAGTGGGTCAGCTCCAGCAGGTCCTCCAGCACCACGGCCGGGTCGGCCCCGGCGGCGTACTGCTCGGCCAACTGGTCCAGCGCCCCCTTGGCGTCACCGCCCAGAACGGCGGCCAGCAGGTCGAACACCCGGGTGCGGTCGGCCAGGCCCAGCATGCCGCGCACCTGGTCCTCGGACACGCCCGTCTCGGCGCCGCCGTGGGCGATGGCCTGGTCCAGCAGGCTCAGGCCGTCGCGCACGCTGCCGTCGGCGGCCCGGGCGATCATGGCCAGGGCGCCGTCGGAAGCCGTCACGCCCTCCTTGCCGCAGATGGCCTTGAAGTGGGCGGCCAGGGTTTCCGTGTCGATGCGCCGCAGGTCGAACCGCTGGCAGCGGCTGAGGACCGTGACCGGCACCTTGCGGATCTCGGTGGTGGCGAACACGAACTTCACGTGCTCGGGCGGCTCCTCCAGCGTCTTCAACAGGGCGTTGAAGGCGTTGCGCGACAGCATGTGCACTTCGTCGATGATGTAGATCTTGAACCGGGCCGAGGTGGGGCGGTAGCGCACGCCCTCGATCAGCTCGCGGATGTCGTCCACGCCCGTGCGGCTGGCGGCGTCCATTTCCAGCACGTCCACGTGGCGGTCCTCGGCGATGGCCTTGCAGTGGGGGCACACGCCGCAGGGTTCGGTGGTGGGGCCGCCGGTGCCGTCGGGCCCCACGCAGTTGAGCGCCCGGGCGATGATCCGCGCCGTGGTCGTCTTGCCGATGCCGCGCACGCCCGTGAGGACGAAGGCATGGGCCAGGCGACCCGAGGCAATGGCGTTGGACAGGGTGCGGACCAGGGCTTCCTGGCCGATCAGGCCGTCGAACCCTGTGGGCCGGTACTTGCGGGCCAGCACCCGATAGGGTTCGCGCGCCCCGGTCGCGGTGTCGGTGGGGGCGGGCGTGTCCAAATCGGCCATGAAGCGGTGGATCGCGCTGGAAAAACGGAGATGAGGTGGAGACTGGACGGCGACCCGAGCCGAAACTCGTTACGGCTGCTTCCTTCCGGACCTGACCGGGTTGGCGAGGAGCTCGTCCACCGCCAGCCTCCGGGCGCAACCTAGCACGGCGGTCGGGCGCGATGGAAGACTCCATTGCCCGGGGCGGGGCGCCATGGCAGGCTCCGCCCCATGACCGACTCCCATCCCGCCGTGTTCTACACCCACAACCATTTCGACCGGGCCCACAAGGACCGGCGCGACCCGGCCTGGGTGGCCCGCCACCTGCACGACCGCGACAGCCGCGTGTGGCCCGTGTGGCGCAACCGCAACCTGTTCCTCATGGGCGAGGACCAGCCGCCCGAGGCCGTGGCCCTGACCGGCGCCCACGCCCGGGGCCTGCTGCAGGTGGCCGCCGACGTGGCCTTCCTGGGCCTGGAGGACGGCCGGGCCCAGTTCGCCTGCGACCTGTCGGACCAGGACGAGGCCGCCCTGACCCCCGCCATGGGCCGGGCCGAGTTCCGCGACCTGCGCGAGGTGGGGGTGCTGCTGGATGCCGCCGACGCCTCGCGCCTGTCCCTGGCCCGGGGGCTCATGTACTGGCACCGGAACCACCGGTTCTGCCCAAGCTGCGGGGCCGCCACCTCGTCGGTGGACGGCGGCCACGCCCGGCGCTGCGGCGACCCCGACTGCGGGCGCGAGCAGTTCCCCACCCCCCACCCGGCGGTGATCATGCTGGTCACCCGCCCGGGGCCCGAGGGCGGGGCCTGCCTGCTGGGCCGCCAGGCCACCTGGCCGCCGGGCATGATGTCCACCCTGGCCGGCTTCGTGGATGCCGGCGAGACCCTGGAACAGGCGGTGATCCGCGAGGTGGCCGAGGAGGCGGGGATCGCGGTGGAGAACCCCGTCTACATGGCCTCGCAACCCTGGCCGTTCCCGTCGTCGCTGATGCTGGCCTATCGGGCCACGGCGAAAACCACCCGCCTGAACGTGGACCGGGACGAGCTGGACGAGGCCCGCTGGTTCACCAAGGCCCAGGTGATGGACTTCGAGCGCCTGGGCTATCGCCTGCCCCGGGCCGATTCCGTGGCCCGCTGGCTCATCGACCGGTGGCTGGAAGAGGGCCCGTGACCGACCCCGACGCCAGCCTGTGGCGGGCCACGGCGCCCGAGCCCCCGGCCGCCCAACCCCTGGATGGGGACACCACGGCCGACGTGGCCATCGTCGGCGCCGGCTACACCGGTTGCGCCGCCGCCCTGGCCCTGGCCGAGGCCGGGGCCGACGCGGTGCTGCTGGAGGCCAGGTCCATCGGCCACGGCGGCTCGGGCCGCAACGTGGGGCTGGTCAACGCCGGCCTGTGGACCCCGCCCGACGATGTGGAGGCCCTGCTGGGCCCGGAAGCCGGCGGGCGCCTGAACGCCGCCCTGGCCGCCGCGCCCGAGACCGTCTATGCCCTGATCGAGCGCCTGGACATCCCCTGCGAGGCCGTGCGCCACGGCACCCTGCATCTGGCCCACGCGCCGTCGGGCCTGAAGGACCTGCGCCGCCGCCTGGCCCAGCAGCAGGCCCGCCAGGCCCCCGTGTCCCTGCTGGACGCCGCCGAGACGGCCCGCCGCACGGGCACGGACCGCTTCCACGGCGCCCTGCTGGACCTGCGGGCCGGCACCGTGCAGCCCCTGGCCTATGCCGTCGGCCTGGCCCGGGCGGCCGTCGCGGCGGGGGCGCGAATCCACGCCAACACGCCGGTATCCGGCCGGCGCCACGACGGCGCGGCCTGGCGGCTCGACACGCCGGGCGGCGCGGTGACGGCCCGGGTGCTGATCGACGCCACCAATGCCTATGGGGCCGTCAATCCCCGATCGCCCGACCACACGCCGGTGCACTTCTTCCA
>JAGREA010000079.1 GCA_020446745.1 Rhodobacterales bacterium
CGACCTCGTCGCGCCTGGTACCGCGCAACAGCACACCGACGTTGTCGCCCGCAAGCCCCTGATCCAGAAGCTTGCGAAACATCTCCACGCCCGTGCAGGTCGTCTTCGTGGTGTCCTTCAGGCCGACGATCTCGATTTCCTCGCCAACCTTCACAACGCCGCGCTCCACGCGACCCGTCACCACCGTGCCACGCCCCGAGATCGAGAACACGTCCTCGATCGGCATCAGGAACGCCTGGTCCTTCGGCCGGTCAGGCTGCGGGATGTACTCGTCCACCGCTTCCATCAGCTTCAGGATCGAGTTCTTGCCCATCTCCACGTCGCCGTCCTCCAGCGCCACCAGCGCCGAACCGGCCACGATCGGAATGTCGTCGCCAGGGAACTCATAGCTCGACAGCAGCTCGCGGATTTCCAGCTCCACCAGCTCCAGCAGCTCGGGGTCGTCCACCTGGTCCGTCTTGTTCATGTAGACCACGATGGCCGGAACGCCCACCTGACGGGCCAGCAGGATGTGCTCGCGCGTCTGCGGCATCGGGCCGTCGGCCGCCGAAACCACCAGGATCGCCCCGTCCATCTGCGCCGCGCCCGTGATCATGTTCTTCACATAGTCGGCGTGACCGGGGCAGTCCACGTGCGCGTAGTGACGGTTCGCCGTCTGGTATTCAACGTGCGCCGTCGAAATCGTGATCCCGCGCGCCTTCTCTTCCGGCGCCTTGTCGATCTCGTCATAGGCCGTGAACGACGCGCCGCCCGATTCCGCCAGAACCTTCGTGATCGCCGCCGTCAGCGTCGTCTTGCCGTGGTCAACATGGCCAATCGTGCCAATGTTGCAATGCGGCTTCGTCCGTTCAAACTTTTCCTTGGCCATCTCTCGCGTACTCCGTCAGTCGCCGCCGGGATCAGCCGGCAAGCTTCGCTTGAATCTCTTCGGACACATGCTGAGGCACCTCAGCATAGTGGTCGAAATGCATGGTGAACTGGGCCCGCCCCTGGCTCATGGAGCGCAGGTTGTTGACGTAGCCGAACATGTTGGCCAGCGGCACCATGGCGGAAATCACCCGGGCGTTGCCGCGCTGGTCCATGCCGCTGACCTGGCCGCGGCGGCTGTTCAGGTCACCGATGATGTCGCCCATGTACTCCTCGGGCGTCACCACCTCGACCCGCATCATGGGTTCCAGCAGGCGCGGACCGGCCTGGCGCATGCCCTCGCGGAAGGCGGCGCGGGCCGCGATCTCGAAGGCCATGACGCTGGAGTCCACGTCGTGGGAGTTGCCGTCGTACAGCGTGGCCTTGACGCCGGTCACCGGGAAGCCGGTCAGGACGCCGCTTTCCATGCTGGAGGCCAGGCCCTTTTCCACGCCGGGGATGTATTCCTTCGGCACGTTGCCGCCCACCACCGTGTTCTGGAATTCATAGCCCACGGCGCCCGGCAGGGGCTCGAACTTGATCTTCACCCGGGCGAACTGGCCCGAACCGCCGGTCTGCTTCTTGTGGGTGTAGTCCACGTCGGCCACCTTGGAGATGGTCTCGCGGTAGGCCACCTGGGGCGCGCCCACGTTGGCCTCAACCTTGAATTCCCGCTTCATGCGGTCGACGATGATTTCCAGGTGCAGTTCGCCCATGCCGGAAATCACGGTCTGGCCGCTTTCCGGATCGGACGACACGCGGAACGAGGGGTCCTCGGCGGCCAGGCGCGACAGGGCCACGCCCATCTTTTCCTGGTCGGCCTTGGACTTGGGCTCCACGGCCACCTCGATCACCGGATCGGGGAACTCCATGCGCTCCAGGACCACCTTGGACGACGGATCGCACAGGGTGTCGCCGGTGGTGGTGTCCTTCATGCCCACCAGGGCGACGATGTCGCCGGCGCGGGCTTCCTTGATCTCTTCGCGCGAGTTGGCGTGCATCAGCAGCATGCGGCCGACGCGCTCGCGGTTGTCCTTCACGGTGTTGATCAGGGGTTGACCGCTTTCGATCACGCCCGAGTACACGCGGATGAAGGTGAGCGAGCCCACGAAGGGGTCGTTCATGATCTTGAAGGCCAGGGCGGCGAAGGGCTCGTCGTCGCTGTTGCGGCGCACGATCTCGTCCTCGGTACCGGCCTTGACGCCGCGGATGGGCGGCACGTCGGTGGGCGACGGCATGTAGTCCACCACGGCGTCCAGCAGGGGCTGCACGCCCTTGTTCTTGAACGCGGTGCCGCACAGCACGGGGACGATGGCGTTGCCGATGGTGCCCTTGCGGATGCAGGCCATCAGGGTGGCCGCGTCGGGCTCGTTGCCCTCCAGGTAGGCTTCCATCACGTCGTCGTCCTGTTCGACGGCGGCTTCCACCAGGGCCTCGTGGTACTCGGCGGCCTGATCGACCAGATCCGCGGGGATGTCCTCCTCGTGGAACTTGGCGCCCAGGGTTTCCTCGTCCCACACGATGGCCTTCTGGTGCAGGATGTCGACCACGCCCCGGAACTCGGATTCGGACCCGATGGGCATCTGCATGACCAGCGGACGGGCGCCCAGGCGGTCGACGATCATATCGACGCAGCGATAGAAGTCGGCGCCGATGCGGTCCATCTTGTTGATGAAGCAGATGCGCGGCACGCCGTACTTGTCGGCCTGGCGCCACACGGTTTCCGACTGCGGCTCCACGCCGGCCACCGAGTCGAACACCGCCACGGCACCGTCCAGCACGCGCAGCGAACGTTCCACCTCGATGGTGAAGTCCACGTGGCCGGGGGTGTCGATGATGTTCACGCGATGGTCGCGCCAGGACGCCGTGGTCGCGGCCGAGGTGATGGTGATGCCGCGTTCCTGCTCCTGCTCCATCCAGTCCATGGTGGCGTTGCCGTCGTGGACCTCGCCAATCTTATAGGACTTGCCGGTGTAGTAGAGGATGCGTTCGGTGGTCGTCGTCTTACCGGCATCAATGTGGGCCATGATGCCGATATTCCGATAGCGTTCCAGGGGTACGGTGCGCGCCATTGGTTTGTGCCTTCGTCTTCTCGATTACCAGCGGTAATGGGAGAACGCTTTGTTGGCTTCCGCCATGCGATGCGTGTCTTCGCGCTTCTTGACGGCGGCGCCCCGGTTCTGGGCGGCGTCAAGCAGTTCGCCGGAAAGACGCTCGGTCATGGTGTTTTCCGACCGCTTGCGGGCCAGGTCGACGATCCAGCGGATGGCCAGCGCCTGGCGCCGGGTCGAGCGGACCTCGACCGGCACCTGGTAGGTGGCGCCGCCCACGCGGCGGGAGCGCACCTCGACGGCCGGCTTCACGTTCTCGATCGCTTCCTGGAACACCTTCAGCGGGTCCTGCCCGGCGCGCTTCTCCATCAGGTCGAAGGCGCCATAGACAATGCGCTCGGCGGCGGACTTCTTGCCGTCCAGCATCAGGGCGTTGATGAACTTGGTCACCACCAGATCGCCAAACTTGGGATCGGGCAGAATGTCGCGTTTTTCCGCGGCGTGACGACGGGACATGTCCGGCTCTCCTTACTTCGGCCGCTTGGCGCCGTATTTCGACCGGCGCTGGCGCCGGTCGGACACGCCCTGGGTATCCAGGGTGCCGCGGATGATGTGGTAGCGGACACCGGGCAGGTCCTTGACGCGGCCGCCGCGGATCATCACCACGGAGTGTTCCTGCAGGTTGTGCCCCTCACCGGGGATGTAGCTGGTGACCTCGAAACCGTTGGTCAGACGGACGCGCGCCACCTTTCGAAGGGCCGAGTTCGGCTTCTTCGGGGTGGTGGTGTAGACACGCGTGCACACTCCGCGCTTCTGGGGGCAGGCTTCCAGCGCCGGCACCTTGTTCCGCGCCACCGGCATCTTGCGGGGCTTGCGGATCAGCTGGTTGATCGTCGGCATTCCGTTCCGTTCCTAGCCTTTGGGCGTTCCCAGCCCTGGGACTGTCCAAAATTGCATGCGCCACGCAGCCGAAATCGGCACCGACGTGGTGCAAAAACCCACCCTGAGGACGCGCACGCCCCCCTGGCGGATTAGCCCAGCCGCTCTTTCAGCGGCATATGTCTCATAACGCGCGAAGGCTGCGTCTGAACCGCGAATGGGTTCACCACCAGCCCCCTCTGAAGAGGTGCGCATACTATGTTTGGCCCCAGGCCAAGTCAAGAAAAAGAAAAAGACCGTTTTTCAAGCACTTGGCAATCGGCCTTCGGGGCCTTTCCGGCCCCCCGCGGGGGTCGCCGCGGGGCCGTTGGCGGCCGCTGGGCGGATTGCGGCGCGCCCCGGCGGTTGAATGTTGCGCAACCGGCCCGGGTGGGGCCGGAACCTTGCGCCGGGCCGGGCCGGGGCGCAACGGGTTGCGGATTCCCCTGCCCCGCCAACGCCTTGGCCGAATCCCCCCACAGGCCCGCCGGGCATGAAAAGAGGCCCGCCGGGCATGGAAAAGGCCCGGCGGGGGGTACCCGGC
>JAGREA010000080.1 GCA_020446745.1 Rhodobacterales bacterium
CCAAGGGCGTGAAGGTGCGCCGCTTCCCCGAACCGGTGCTGGCGGCCCTGCGCGGCGCGGCCGAGGCCGTGTATGCCGAGAAGTCGGCCGCCGACCCCATGTTCAAGAAGGTGCTGGACAGCTACCGCGCCTTCTCGGCTGCCTATGACGAGTACCGCGACCTGAGCCGCCTGGACTGACAAGGACCCGGCGCGCCGCGCTCCCCCCGTGGGCGCGCGGCGCGCCGGCACGCACCATGACCTATCGCCTGAAGGACTTCGGCAGCTACACGGCGGGCGGGCGCCTGCACCGGGTGGACGCGGGGGCGCCCCGCACCATCCAGTTCACCCGCGATGCCTCCTACGTCTACGACCCCCGCGGCCATTTCGCCGTTGAGCATGCCTACGTGCAGTACTTCGTGCCCGAACCCCGGCGGCCCGGCCCGCCGGTGGTGCTGGTGCACGGCGGCGGCATGCACGGGTCCACCTGGGAGACCACGCCCGACGGCCGCCCCGGCTGGCTGCACGGCCTGCTGCGGGCCGGCTACGAGGTCCACGTGGTGGACGCCGTGGAACGCGGCCGCGCCGGCTTCCTCCCCGGCCTGTTCGAGGGCGAGCCCATCGTGCGGTCGCTGGAGGAGGCCTGGAACCTGTTCCGCATGGGCCCGGCGGACGGCTTCGCGGCCCGCCGGCCGTTCCCCGGCCAGCAGTTCCCCATCCACGCCTTCGACACCCTGGGGCGCTACCAGGTGCCGCGCTGGCTGGGCACCACGCCGCTGCAGGCGGCGGCCCTGAACGCGGTGCTGGCGCGCACCGGCCCGGCCCTGGTGATTTGCCACAGCCAGGGCGGCGAGATCACCTTCGACGCCCAGAACGCGGCGCCGGAGCGCATGGCCGGCATCATCGCCGTGGAGCCCTCGGGCTTTCCCGCCGCCCTGGAGCCCCTGGCCGACGTGCCGCTGGTGCTCATGTACGGCGACTACCTGGATACGGAACCCCGCTGGACCAAGCGGCGCGACGACTGGCGGGCCCTGGTGGACAATCTGACGGCAAACGGCGCCCCGGCGCGGGTGCTGGACACGGCGGCCGAGGTGGCGCCGGGCGGCAGCCACATGCTGATGATGGACGCCCACGGCGATGCCTGCCTGGCCGCCGCCCTGGAAGCCTACGAGGCCCTGGCGGCCCACGGTTCCTGAGGGGGGCTTGCCGTCTATACTTGGTCTTTCACATTCCCTTCCAAGTAGTCCTTAATAGCGCCATGTTGATCCGCCACGAGTTCGCAGATCGCAAACACGTCCTCCCGCAGGGTGTGGGCGAGCGCCGCTTTGCGGGACAAGGTTTCTCCCCACTGGCCCGACACGGGCCACAGTGATTCTTCGGGATCAATCAGGCGTACGGTAATCCAGTCCGCGTTTGCACCGACGACAACGCCAAAACCGACCCTATCCCCGGCGGAAGCAGAGTCACCCCAGTCACCGATGCCAATGGCCAGGTTGACTTCCTTCACGGCATGTCCTGGCGACCACCCCGCGTAATAGATCGCGTGGGCATCGCCATCCCTGTAGACATAGCCAAAGGCATTGAACGACTCCCGGCCGCAACAAGCGCAGGTCGTCCGCTTACGGGACTCGCCGATTTCAATCTCGAACCGGGCCATCCCCTCACCCCGGCGTGCGGAATTCCACCCACAGGGGGTAGTGGTCCGAGATCCGGGGCGCGAAGCTGGCGTTGGTCAGGCCCAGGTCGTTGAGCAGGAACTGGCGCAGCGGGATCGTCCCGCCGGTCACCAGTTCCATGTTGATCAGGTTCGCGTCGCCATCGATGAACCAGGCGATCTGGTCGTGGTAGCTGCCCTTCCGCGGGTCCGTGGGGCTGGCGTAGATGGTGCGGGGCGCCGCATGCAGGGCCTGGGGCACCGTCAGGTGCGTTTCCGTGAAGGCCCGGTACATCTTGTTGTCGTCCCGGTCCAAATTGAAATCCCCCAGGACCAGCAGGTTGTGGTGCCAGCGGTATGAATCCTTGGCCCAGTCGCGCATCCACTGGGCGATGGCCTTCAGTTCGGGGATGCGTTCTTCATCCACGTCGCCGTAGTCGATGTGCGCCGTGACCAGGATGAAGGTGGCGTTGCGGGACTTGAAGCTGACGGCATAGGGGTTGCGGGCGAACTGCTTCTTGAAGGCCCCTTCCTTGAACCCGTACTCGTGGGATTCGTCGGGCACCACCAGCTCGCCGGCCAGGCCGGACAGGGACACCCGGTCCTTGTCGTACAGGTAGGCCATGCGTTCGTTGTTGCCGCCCGTGCCCCGCGACACGTCGGTCATCAGGAAGCCCCAGCCGGGCCCCAGCACCTTCAGGGCATAGCGCAGGGCCCGCAGGTCGCCGCCCACCTCCTGCACGGCGATCACGTCGAACCGCGACAGGATTTCGGTGATCGCCCACAGGCAGCGGTAGTCGCGCTTGGGCGACAGGGAGGACTGGGCGGGCACCTGCCAACGCTTGGTGAGCGAGCGGAAGTGGGCGATGTTCCAGGTGGCGATCAGCAGGTTGGCCGACACATCGCGCTTGGGCGGGATGATGCCGTCCAGCAGCCCGGGCAGGGCCCGCAGCTCGTCCAGGGCCGCCTGGCTCAGGGTATCGGGCGGCCGGTTGGCGGGGTCCAGGAACAGCACGTCCAGGGGGGTGGTCATGGTCGGGCGCTCCCTCATACAACCGAAAAGAAACCCGGTATTTGAAGTTCTTCAATCACGGGGCGGCATCATACTCCATTCCGGGCCCCATGGGCAGCCCGTGGTTTCCCCTGGCTCTTCCCCTGGCCCCTCCCCTGGCCCCCGGCGCCGACCATTCGACGGCCGCCCGGGACCCGTGGTAGGCTTCACCCGTTTTCGTGGTGGGGAGGGCGCCGGCATGGACGAACTGTGGCACAGGTTCTTTCGGGCGGTGCCCCTGCACGACAGCACCCAAGGCCCCGTCAAGGCGCTGGCCGGCGCCTGGCCCGATGGCCTGGACCCCGACCTGTTCGCCGCCCTGGACTGGCCGGTGCTGATCACGCGGCTGCGCGACTACATCGCCATGCCCTATCCCGTGGCCATGTTCCGCACCCTGGACGACCCGCCCGGCCCCGACTACCGCATGGTGGACGACCAGATCGCCCGGGCCTCCAACCCGGCCCTGGACCAGGTGCTGTGCAGCGTGGTCCCCACCGGTTTCGTGGCCGGCACGACGGTGCAGGAGGTGGTGTGGAACCTGGTCGCCCGCTATGCCGAACGGCCGTTGCCCCGGCTGCTGTTCGTCCTGCCGTTCATGGACCGGGGCTCGGTGGCCGCGGCCCGGGGCGACGCCCCGGTGGTGACCATCGAAGGCCTGCTGATACAGATCTACAAGGGGGTCGAGAACGCCCTGTTCGACGTCTACGAGCGCCTGCCCGAGGGCGGGCTGCTGGGCGATCCCCTGGTGGAGCGGCGGTTCCGCGACCTGCTGCTGCCCACCGGCCCCGAACCCCGGGCCACGGACGCGGCCGCGGCCGACGCGCCCCGCGAGACCACGGGTTTCCTGGTGTTCGACTACGGGGCCATGGGCCTGTCCTATGGGCGCGAGGCGTTCCTGGCGATCCAGGCCGCCCTGCGGTCGTCGGCCGGGGTTTGCGCTTTTCACGACGGCGACATCCACGACACCGGCATCATCCGGTCGCTGCTGGCCCACGCCGCCGCGGTGGTGCCGGCGACGCCCGACGGCCCCCTGGCCCGCGCGGCGTCGGAGATCGCCTTCGGGCCCTATTTCATCGGCATGTGGACGGACCGGCCGGCCAACTTCCGGCTGCTCCACGACCGGCTGGCAGCGGCCGGCACGGTGGGCTATCTGGGCCTCCTGACCCTTCCCGGGGTCCAGGACGCGCCGGGCGCCGGAAGCCTGTTCCTGAGCCTGAGCCTGCCGGTGGGCCCGGCGTTCACCGACGGCCGGGTGGTGCCGGCCACGGCCAAGTACGGCCTTGGACCGGACTGATCCCCCGCCGCCGCACCGGGCAATTCCGGCGGGGAGGACAGACGTTCCTCCCCACACGCCATGGTTCTACCCCCGCAACGCCAGAAGCGCGTAAAGTAGCGCCATGGGGCCATACAGTTCGGGCTTACCGGTGACCAAGCAGCCCATGCCGTGGCAGGCGGCAAGGCCCGCGTAGAGGGTTCGGTGACAAAGCAGGAGCGCGCAGAACAACGCCCCCCAGGACTTCAACTTCATTAGTAGCTCAAGCATCGTGTGTCCCTTCGCGATGTTGAGCCGGGCCCGGCTTTGGTTGGTGTGCGTGTCTATCCTCTCGATATGCAGGATGGCGCCGGGCCTGTCGGTACGTATGGGTTACGTTGATTTGTAATATTGAGGAATTTCAGAGCCTTAAGCCGCCATGACAAACGACGACCAAAGCCGGCCCGGAAACAGCGAAGATGTGAAAGCCTTCGGACGGCTGGTGCGTAAGGTCCGCAGTGACCTCCGTATGACTCAGGGGGCATTGGCGGCGGCGGTATTTTCCAACCCGGACAGAAAAAGCCATATTTCAGACATCGAACTTGGGAAGAATTTGGCGATCACGCTGGTCACCGTCAGGAGTATCGCGGAATTCCTCGGGATCGACGCCGAACAGATTCCCGAGTCCCTTCGCTGGCCCGAGGCCATCGCCGTCGTGGAGAGCAACAAGGCCAAGGCGCGCGTCCAAGATGATTTCGTAAAAGAGTTGCTGACGCGCTTGGAGGACCAAGCCCGAAAGTTCAACATCAAGGAAGGCATGCTGATCACGCTAGCCCAACATTATGCCGAGGGTACGCCCAACGATTTTGACGCCGCCTATGCCGGCCTCAAGAACGCACTCGAAGTTGCCTGGAAGGAGCGCGAGAAGGGCCGGTTGCCCTCGAACATCTCCGACGCGGTGGATGTCGTCATCGCGCGCATCGATACTTTGAACGACGGCGGTAATTTCGACGCAGGACAGGCCGTCCTCGACGCCGAGTTGAAAGTCCTCGATGAGGAAGACGAACGCCGCCAGGCGGCGCGGGCCAGGCTTTACGAGAAAGGTGTCGCCCAGGCGGTCCTCCGCCGCGACGTGGCGAACGCCTGCCGATTTGTCCTTGCAGGAATTGACCTGGAGACATCGGGCGATCCATTGATCCGCTTTAACGCCCTGCGATCGGTGCAGGACGACTGGTACGTGCGCGGCCGCGACCAGGGCCTAAACTTCGAACTGGAAGTCGCCATCGCCCTGGCACGAGCAAGCCTCGCGCACGCCGCCAATGCCGATCAGCGCGGTACGACCGGAAACAATCTCGGCAACGCGCACTATACCCTCGGGGAGCGGGAGAGCGGCTCGGCGCGGCTGGAAGAGGCCATCGACGCCTACCGCGCCACGCTCGAGGAGTGGACCCGCGAGCGCGTGCCTCTCAAATGGGCCGGGGCGCAGAACAATCTCGGCAGCGCGCTCCAGGCTCTCGGGGAGCGGGAGAGCGGCACGGCGCGGCTGGAGGAGGCCGTCGCCGCCTACCGCGCCGCGCTCGAGGAATGGACCCGCGAGCGCGTGCCCCTCCAATGGGCCACGACGCAGAACAATCTCGGCATTGCGCTCCGGACTCTCGGGGAGCGGGAGAGCGGCACGGCGAGGCTGGAGGAGGCGGTCGCCGCCTACCGCGCCGCGCTCGAGGAGTGGACCCGCGACCGCGTGCCCCTCGACTGGGCCATGACGCAGAACAACCTCGGCAAAGCGCTTCGAATTATTGGAGAAAGGCAAAACGACAAGGTTCGACTGAAGGAGGCCTTGGCCGCCATCGAGAACGCCCATGATATGTACGTGAATGTCGCCGGGCACACCCACTATGAGGACTATTTCCATCAATGCATGGATGAAATCAAGGCCGCCATCAAGGCGCTTGAAGAATCCTGATCCGTCGTGCGAACCAGCCCCCCCTACTTCACCGGCAGCGTTCCAACGAACACCACCGCCGTCTCAACCCAATCCGCCAACTCGCCGTCATCCTCCACCCCCGCCCCGTCGATCAGCAGCCAGCCCTTCATGGGGCGGCCGGTGATGTCCATGGGGCGTACCCGGGGCGGGTTCAGGCGGGCCGTGGCCGTCGGCTCGCCCACCCGGGCCACCATGTGGTCCTTGTGCACGCCCACGCACATGTTGCCGTTCAGCAGGAACGCCACGCCGCCGAACATGCGGCGCTCCGACACGCCGGGGCGGGGCGCCAGCCGGGCCCGCAGGCGGGCCGCCAGGGCCGCGTCGCAGGCCACGGCCTAATCCCCCGCCCGCGCCTGTGGCGGCAGGGTGGCGGCCCAGGCGGGCACCGTTTCCAGGCGCCGGTACCAGGCCGCCACGTGGGGATGGTCGGCCACCGGCACCCGGCCGGCCGCCAGCCAGGCGCTGAACGAGCCCACGGCGAAGTCGGCCAGGGTCACCTGCTCCCCCACCAGGAAGGGCCGGCCGTCGGCCAGGTGGCCGTCCAGCACCCCGGCGAAACGGTGGAACTGCTGGGCGGCCTCGGCCAGGGGGGCCGGGTCGGGCGGGCCCAGGCCCAGCACCCCCTTCAGCACGTTCTCGTACACGAAACTGCCGACCCAGCGGTTGTAGTGGGCCCCCTCCCACAGCAGCCAGCGCAGCACCTCGATGCGGTCCGCCCCGGCCGCCGGCCACAGGGCGGTGCCGCCGGGCGCCCCTTCGGCCAGGTGCACCATGATGGCGTTGGATTCCCACAGCACCCGATCGCCGTCCACCAGGGCCGGCACCTTGCCGTTGGGGTTGATGGCCCGGTAGGCGGCCCCCCGCACCTCGCCGGCCTTCAGGTCCAGGCGGACCGACTCCACCGCCAGGCCCAGGTGGGCGATGACGGCCTGGACCTTGCGGCAGTTGTTGGACCCCTCGACGATGTACAGTTTCATGGCGGACCTCCCCGGACCGATAAACTTGCAAATTGAAAGTAACGAAGCCTAGGCCCATTGCTTTCATTTTGCAAGTTATCGATATCGGTCTAGACTGGATCGATTCTCAAGTGGTGGCGACGGCCACCCCTCCCCCGGGCCGCCGCGCCCCCTGGTCACCGGACGGTTATTGCGTGAGATCTCCCTGCCCCATCGCCAGCGCGCTGGACCTGATCGGCGACAAGTGGACCCTGCTGGTGGTGCGGGACCTGATGTTCTTCGGCAAGTCCCGGTACGGCGAGTTCCTGGACTCGCCCGAGGGCATCGCCACCAACATCCTGGCCGACCGCCTGCGGCGGCTGGAGGACGGCGGCATCGTGGTCCGGGAAGGCGCGGGCCGGCGCCATGACTACCGCCTGACGGACAAGGGCGAGGCCCTGCGGCCGGTGCTGAAATCCCTCATCGACTGGGGCCTGGCCCACATCCCCGGCGTGGCCACGGAACCGCCGCCAGACTATCGTGGCTGATGATCGCGGCAGAGGGCCGCGCCACACCGGACAGGCGGGCCCGACAATACACTTATTTTTTGAAATTCTTTTTGCATCAAGAAATCATGTCGTCGGCATTTCTTACGGCTTGTAGTTGTATGAATTCCGAAAAAGTCCGTAAGTTGTTGTTTTTCAAATAATATTATTTCTGGAATGATTATTGCGTAACTTACCGTGCACGTGCACGTGCATGGAATGAATACTATCTTATGCAGCCATCGACGGGAGCAGGTGGCGCGAACCCTTGGGAGAGAGTGGAGAGCGCGTTGAACAGCAAACGCATGATACCCATGCTGGCTTTGGCTGGGGGCCTGGGCCTGAGCATGACCATGAGCAATCCGGCCGCGGCCGTGATCACCTATGACGACAACGTGACGCCCGACGTCATCTTCGGATCCGGCAACGCCAATGGCGGATTCACCACCGACCGCGCCAACGACATCGAGTTGGGCCTGCGGGGCAAGTTGCGCCACAACGCCGCCGGGGCGCCGGAAAACACCTTCAACAGCAACGGCGACGGCACCTATTCCTTCAACGCCGGCGTGGCCCCCACGCAGTCGTTCCCCACGGCCGAGTGGAGCTTCGAGTGGTCGATCAACAGCGACACCACCGCGGCGCCGGGCCAGGGACGCAGCCTGGGTGACCTGACCTACCAGCTCAGCCTGGACATCGACCCGGGCGCGGGCACGAATTTCGTGTTCTTCGATCCCATCAACGACGTCAATCCCGGTGTCGGTTTGGTCCTGTGGGACCATGCCATGGGCGACAACACCACCGCCAACGGCGGCGGAGTCAGCGCCGCGTCGGAAGCCGAGTACGCCCAGTTCCTGGACGAGAAGAACGTGGCCCAGAATTCCTGGAAGCCCCACTGGTACTTCCCGGTGTTCGATCCCACGGTCGACGGCGTCTACGATATCATGCTGACCGCCTCGTCAGCGGCGGCCGGCGAGCTGGCTCGTACCCGCATCCAGATCATCGTCGGCGCGGGGGCCGTTCCGACCCCCGGCACGCTCGCCCTGTTCGGCGCCGGCCTGCTGGGCCTGGCCTGGAACCGGCGGCGCCGCGCCAAAGCCTGATCCCAGGCATCCCGCACAGCGTTCGAACGGCGACCTTCGGGTCGCCGTTTTTCTTTGTCCGGCCCACGGCCGTGCCGGGCCCCGTGCCCGGGCCCGTGGGCGCGCCATCCCCGCCCATCCGTCCTGGGTGACCCAACGTCACGTCTTCTAATTTAAGAATCTTTCTCA
>JAGREA010000081.1 GCA_020446745.1 Rhodobacterales bacterium
CTGATCTTCTGGAGCTCGGACTCGGCGGAATACGGCAAGGTGGTGGACCCCAAGGCGGAAGCCAAGCGCATCCAGGAAAACCAGGCCCTGGGCCAGGCCCTGACCACGGGCGAGACACCGACCATCGAGAAGAAGCGCCGGGCCCTCTTCGAAGGCATCTTCTAGGGCCTGTCACCAATTCGCGATCAGCCGCCGCTTGTTCTTGCGGCGGGCCGAAGCCGCGCCATATCCTGTTCAGGCAACAGGTGACGGAACGGTACATCCATGCACGCACCCCGCAATGCCCGGCGTCGCGGCGCCCGGGTAATCTCGATCCCGCGGGATCGGACCCCCGCAGCGGCCCCCTGGTTGACCCTGGGCCTGGGCCTGCTCGTCGGCCTGGCCCTGCTGCTGGCGGCCCTGCCGGCCCGGGCCGGGGTGTTCAACCCGGAAACCTTCACCCTGAAGAACGGCATGGCCGTGGTGGTCGTGCCCAACCACCGCATGCCCGTGGTCAACCACATGGTGTGGTACCGGGTGGGCTCGGCCGACGAACCCCAGGGCAAGTCGGGCATCGCCCACTTCCTGGAACACCTGATGTTCAAGGGCACGACGAAATATCCCGGCGGCACCTTCTCGGCCGCCGTGTCGCGCAACGGGGGGCGGGAAAACGCCTTCACGTCCTATGACTACACGGCCTTCCACCAGACCGTGGCCAAGGACCGCCTGCCCGACATGATGCGCATGGAATCCGACCGCATGCGCCACCTGACCCTGACGCCCCAGGACGTGGAGATGGAGCGCCAGGTGATCCTGGAGGAACGCCGCCAGCGCACCGACAACCGGCCGTCGGGCATCCTGGCCGAGCACGTGGACGCGGCGCTGTTCCTGAACCACCCCTACCGCCGCCCGGTGATCGGCTGGGAGCACGAGATCCGCGGCCTGACCATCCCCGACATCAAGGCCTTCTACGACCACTGGTACCAGCCGGAAAACGCCATCCTGGTGGTGGCCGGCGACATCACGGCGGCCGAGCTGAAGCCCCTGGCCGAGGCCACCTACGGCGCCATTCCCCGGGGCCCGGGCCCGGTCCGCGCGCGGCCCACCGAACCGCCCCAGCAGGCGGCCCGCACCGTCACCCTGGCCGACGCCCGGGTGGGCCAGCCGTCGTGGAACCGCACCTACCTGGCGCCCAGCTATGTGGCCGACCTGGCCGGCGTGGGCACCCATGACCAGGCCCTGGCCCTGGAAATCCTGGCCGAGGTCCTGGGCGGCGGCACCAGCAGCCGCCTGTACCAGGCCCTGGTGATGGGCCAGGGCATCGCCGTTTCCGCCGGCGCCTACTACAGCCCCGACAGCCAGGGCCCGGCCAAGTTCCTGGTCTATGCCAGCCCCCGCCCCGGCGTGGCGCCCGAGGCCCTGGAGGCCGCCGTGACCGCCGTGGTCCAGGACCTGCTGGCCGGCGGCATCACCCAGGACGAACTGGACAAGGCCACGGCCCGCATGCGCGACGACGCCGTGTTCGCCCGCGATTCACTGCGCACCGGCGCCCGGGTGCTGGGCACGGCCCTGGCCATCGGCCGGTCCATCCAGGACGTGGAGACCTGGCCCGAACGGATTTCGGCCGTGACCCTGGACCAGGTGGCCGCCGCCGCCCGCGCCGTGCTGCACGACGAACGGGCCGTGACCTCCATCCTGCTGCGCAAGGAAGCCAGCTGATGGACGCGCGCCCCATGTTTCCGCGCCCCATGTTTCCGCGCCTGTTCCCGGTCCTGCTGCTGGCCTGCGTGCTGCTGCTGCCGGCCGCGGGCGCCCGGGCCGTGACCGTCGACCGGGTGGTCAGCCCCGGCGGCATCGAGGCCTGGCTGGTGCAGGACCACACCAACCCCATCATCGCCCTGCGCCTGGCCTTCCGCGGCGGCGCGGCCCTGGACCCGGACGACCGCCAGGGCCTGGCCCGCATGGTGGCCGGGCTGGTCGACGAGGGCGCCGGCGACCTGGACAGCCGCACCTTCCAGGGCATCCTGAACGACCGCTCCATCACCCTGAATTTCGAGGCCGGGCGCGAGACCTTCGGCGGCGAGATGCAGACCCTGACGGACCGCGCCGACCTGGCCTTCAAGCTGCTGGGCCTGGCCCTGACCCAGCCCCGGTTCGACGCCGAGCCGGTGGAACGCATCCGCCAGCAGATCCTGGTCAACCTGAAGCGGGCCGACGAGCAGCCGTCCAGCATCGCCGACAACGCCCTGATGGGCGCCCTGTTCCCGGGCCATCCCTATGGCCGGCCGTCGCGCGGCACGGCCCAGGGCCTGGCGGCGGTGACGGTGGACGACCTGCGGGCCTTCGCGGCAAACCGTTTCGCCCGCGACAACCTGGTGATCGGCGTGACAGGCGACATCACGCCCGAGCGGCTGGCCGCCCTGCTGGACGAGCACCTGGGCGCCCTGCCGGCCAAGGCCACGCCCTGGACCCTGCCCGACGTGGCCCCCGATACGGGGCAGGCGGGCACCATCGTGATCCGCAAGCCGGTGCCGCAAAGCGCCATCACCTTCGCCCAGCCGGGCCTGAAGCGCGACGATCCCGACTATTACGCCGCCGCCGTGCTGAACCAGATCCTGGGCGGTTCCAGCTTCACCTCGCGGCTGTACACGGAAGTGCGCGAAAAGCGGGGCCTGGCCTATTCCGTCTATACCCAGCTTTATCCCATGGACCACGCGGCCCTGCTGGTGGGCGATGCCGGCACGGCCAACGCCCGGGTCAAGGAGACCCTGCACCAGGTGCGCACCGAATGGGAACGCCTGGCCACCCAGGGGGTGACCGACGAAGAGCTGGCCGACACCAAGACCTACCTGACGGGCTCGTTCCCGCTGCGCTTCACCGCCAACGACCGCATCGCGCGCATGCTGGTGGCCGTGCAGCTGGACGACCTGGGCATCGATTACTTCGACCGGCGCAACGACCTGATCGCCGCCGTCTCCAAGGAGGACGTCAACCGCCTGGCCCGGCGCCTGCTGGACCCGAAACGGCTGGTGTTCGTGGTGGTGGGCGAACCGGAGGGCCTGGCCCGGTTGAACCAGTAACGCCGGGCGGGAGGGGGCGGCCCGCACGGCGCAACGGGGGAAACAAGCAATGGACGTGCGCACCTTCGGGCGCCCGTGGCCTGCCCATCCGTCCTTCCACCCCAGCATCGTGTGGCGGAACGGCGACCTGCAGACCCTGCGCAACACCCTGTTCCCGCCCTATGCCGACCTGGAAACCGTGCCCGTCCAGCGCCTGGTCCTGGACCTGGACGACGGCAGCGGCGACCGCCTGGCCGCCGAGTTGAACCCCCGGCCGGCCCGCAAGGGCCATCCGCCGGCGCCTCTTGTGGTGATCCTGCACGGCCTGACCGGCAACGCCCACAGCCGCCACGTGAAGGCTTCGGCGGCGCACCTGTGGGCCCGGGGGTTTTCGGTGCTGCGCCTGAACCTGCGTGGCGCCGGGGCCTCGGCCCGCATCTGCGCCGACCTGTACCACGCCGGGCGCAGCGACGACCTGGCGGCGGCCCTGCGGGCCCTGCCCAGGGACCTGACCAGGGGCGGCCTGTACCTGCTGGGCTATTCCCTGGGCGGCAACATGATGCTGAAGTTCCTGGGCGAGAACCACGACACCCCGCCGGTGGCGGCGGCGGCCGCGGTGTCGGCGCCCCTGGACCTGTCGGCGGCCCAGGCCACCCTGGCCAAGCGCCGCAACCGGTTCTATCAGAACTACCTGCTGAAGCGCATGAAGCGCGAGGCCCTGGGCGGCGGCGTCCGCCTGGGCGACGACGAGCGCCAGGCCATCCGCGAGGCCCGCTCGGTGCGCGACTACGACGACCGGTTCGTCGCCCCGCGCAACGGCTTCGACGGGGCGGCGGACTATTACGCCCGCTGCTCGTCGGGCCGCTACCTGGACACCATCACCACCCGCACCCTGCTGGTCCACGCCATGGACGATCCGTGGATTCCCGCCGATGTCTATCAGGACCGGCCGTGGTCGCCCGACGGCCCCCTGACCCACCTGCTGAGCGATCGGGGCGGCCACGTGGGCTTCCACGACCACGACAGCCGCGTGGCCTGGCACGACCGCTGCGTCTCGGCCTTCTTCCTGGAGCGCGGCACCCCGCACGGGAACCCGCCGTCATGAGGATCATCCGGGCCCGCGACTTCACCGGTGACCGGCCCTGGGCCGCCCTGGACATCGAACGCCTGGACGACGCCACCGTGCGCCTGCACTGGACCGACCAGCCCTACATCTGGCACGTGAACGACGGGCCCGAGGTGTTCGCCGTGCTGGACGGCACCGTGGACATGAAGACCCGCGACGGCGACGGCGAGCGCGTGTGGCGCCTGGAAGCCGGCGACCTGTTCCATGCCCAGGCGGGCGACGAACACGTGGCCCACCCCGTGGGCCCGGCCCGCATCCTGGTCATCGAACGGGCCGGCAGCGTCTGACGCATTCATGGGGTTTCCCTATGAAAGCCATGGGAAGATCGAATTTCCCTTTGGCCGAGGCGGCGCCTAGGCTCGCCGCCATGTTCATCCCCCGGAGCACCCCATGAGCCCCCTGCTGGCCGTGCCCGCCGTGGCGGCCCTGGGCATCGCCGTGCTGGTGCTGGTGGCCCGCGACCTGGGCCGCCGCGCCGGCCTGGGCGTGCCGGGGCGCATCGCCCTGGTGGGCGGCCTGGGCTTCGGGGTGATCGCCGTGACCATCAAGGCGGGGATCATCCTGTACCTGGA
>JAGREA010000082.1 GCA_020446745.1 Rhodobacterales bacterium
GTAAGTGCGCAGGTAGGAGACGAACATCTTGTTGTAGGACCGGCGCGCGGCCTCGGCGTCCAGGTCGAAGGAATAGGCGTCCTTCATCAGGAACTCGCGCCCGCGCATGACGCCGAACCGGGGCCGCACCTCGTCGCGGAACTTCCACTGGATGTGATACAGCAGCTTGGGCAGGTCCTTGTAGCTGCGCACGTCGCCGCGGAAGATGTCGGTGATCTGCTCCTCGTTGGTGGGGCCGTACAGCATGTCGCGGTCGTGGCGGTCGCGGATGCGCAGCATCTCGGGGCCGTAGTCGTTGTAGCGGCCGCTTTCCTGCCACAGGTCGGCCGGCTGGACCGTGGGCATCAGCACTTCCTGGCAGCCGATGGCGTCCTGCTCCTCGCGCACGATCTGTTCGATCTTGCGCAGCACCCGATAGCCCATGGGCAGCCACGAATAGATGCCGGCGCTGGACTGGCGGATCATGCCGGCCCGCAGCATCAGGCGGTGGGAAACGATCTGCGCCTCGGAGGGGTTCTCCTTCAGCGTGGGCAGGAAATAGGCGGACAGGCGCATGACGACGGGGGCCCTTATGGATGTGGAACGGCGCGCCGGCAAAGGCGCCGCGCGCTGGGGCGGACTTTAGGCGAAGGCGGCCGGGACGGCAACAACGGGCGGGTCTTTCAGCGGTTCCGGCAGGCGTCCAGCAGGCGGGCCCGGTCGTCGCCGGCAAGGGGCTGGCCGTTCAGGGTGACGGTGCCGTCGGGCCGCACCTTGACCTGGCCGATGGGGATCTCGCCCTTGTAGTCTCCCCCCGCCCCCAGGCCCAGGCGGTCGCCCAGGTCCACGTGCAGGTCCACCACCACATCCTCCAGACCCTTCAGGCGCGGCTGGCCTTCGACGTCGGCGGGAACCACGGGGCGGCCGTGGGCGTCCACGCCCGGCCGGTAGGCGACGTTGGGGGCCGGCACGTGGCGGGCCAGGCGGCGGCAGTCCCGGTCCGTCACCCGCACCGGGTCGGCCTGGGCGGCCCCCGCCCCCGCGGCCGCCAGCAGAGCGGCCACGGCCAGGGGGCCAAGCCCTTGTATGTTCAGGGATCTCGGCATGACCGTTTCAGTATATTCATCGCGGCTTAACAAACATCAAAGGGCGGTCTAGAGTCTCGCCCAGCTTGGGCGGACGTCCGGAAACCACCGCAACACAACAACATAATCCGACCAATGAGCGGAACCGCAGAGGGGATATGATGCTGGAAAACCTGTTTCGCCTGTCCGAGAACGGGACGACGGTCCGCACCGAGCTGCTGGCCGGCCTGACCACGTTCCTGACCATGGCCTATATCATCTTCGTCAACCCGTCGATCCTGAAGGCGACGGGCATGGACGAAGGCGCCGTGTTCGTCGCCACCTGCCTGGCGGCCGCCGTGGGCACGGCCATCATGGGGCTGTACGCCAACTATCCCGTCGCCCTGGCGCCGGGCATGGGGCTGAACGCCTATTTCACCTATGCCGTCGTGCTGGGCATGGGCCACACCTGGCAGGTCGCCCTGGGGGCGGTGTTCCTGTCGGGCATCCTGTTCCTGATCCTGTCCGTGCTGCCGGTGCGGGAATGGATCATCAACGCCATCCCAAGATCCCTGAAAATGGCCATATCGGCCGGCATCGGGTTCTTCCTGGCCATCATCGGCCTGAAGAACGCCGGCATCGTGGTGGACCACCAGGCCACCCTGGTGACCCTGGGCGACATGACCGACCCCAAGGCCCTGCTGGCCTGCCTGGGCTTCGTGCTGATGGCGGCGCTGAGCGCCCGCAAGATCCCCGGGGCCATCATCATTTCCATCCTGGTGGTCACCGTGGTGGGCGTCGCCATGGGCGTGTCGGGCTTCAGCGGGGTGTTCTCCATGCCGCCCAGCATCGCGCCGACGTTCCTGCAGATGGACATCGCCGGGGCGCTGAACATCGGGCTGGTGTCCATCGTGTTCGTGTTCCTGTTCGTCGACCTGTTCGACACCGCCGGCACCCTGGTCGGCGTGGCCCACCGGGCCGGCATGCTGGACTCCCAGGGGCGCCTGCCGCGCCTGAACCGGGCCCTGATCGCCGACTCGTCGGCCACCGTGGTCGGCGCCGTGCTGGGCACCTCGTCCACCACCAGCTACATCGAAAGCGCGGCCGGCACCAACGCCGGCGGCCGCACGGGCCTGACCGCCATCACCGTGGCGGTGCTGTTCCTGCTGTGCCTGTTCCTGGCCCCCCTGGCCGGCACCGTGCCGGCCTATGCCACGGCCCCGGCCCTGGTGTACGTGGCCTGCCTGATGGCCCGGGGGCTGTCGGAAATCGAATGGGACGACGTGTCGGAAATGGCGCCGGCGGTGGTCACGGCCATTGCCATGCCGCTGACCTTCTCCATCGCCACCGGCATCGGCCTGGGTTTCATTACCTATACCCTGGTCAAGCTGCTGTCCGGCAAGTTCTCGGACCTGGGCCCGGCGGTGATCATCATCTCCGTCGCGGCGATCGTGAAGTTCGCCTATTACTAGGGCGCTGAAGGCCGGAGCCGCCCTGCGGCTCCGGTCCGCTCAGGGGGTGCGGGCGTTGGCGCAGGCGACGCAGGTGGGCGTGGCCGGGTCCAGCTCCAGGCGCTTCAGGGGAATATCGTCCCCGCATAGGGTGCAATAGCCGTATTCGCCCTCGGCCACCCGTTTCAGGGCGGCCTCGATCCGCAGCAGTTCCTGGTGGCGCCGTCGCGAGGTCTCCTGGGCCATGGCCTGGACCTGCAGGGCATCCATGCGCGACAGGCGGCCGACGCTGGTCTGGTCCAGTTCCACGGGCGCGCGGTCGCCGTCGGTGGCCGCGTCGGCGGCCGTCAATTCGGCCTGCCGGCGCTCCAGCGAGCGCACGATGGGATGCAGTTTGTCGGGACCTGAATCGCTCATGGAATCAGTGGATCACGATCGGGCCTTTTCATGCAAATCCGAATAAAAATGGATGACGCGCCGATGCCATTTATGTATGTTTCCTCCCCTAGGGAACGCCAATCTGGCATTCGGCTCAGGTTGGGGAGGAACAAGTCCATCGAATGAGAAGAAAATTAATTCTCTTCCGGTAAATCGGGGGACAACTGAGGGCAGGCGAGATCGGTATCGATCTTGCCTTTTTTATTGCCTTCCCGGGCCCGCCGGGCGAAGGATCTTGGCATGACGCTCTACACCATCGGCTATGCCGGGCGCACCATCGGCGCCTTCATCGACCGCCTGCGGGACGCCGGCGTGACCCACCTGGCGGACGTGCGCGCCGTGGCCGGTTCGCGCAACAAGGCGTTCTGCAAGGGCGCCCTGCGCGAGGCCCTGGAAGGCGCCGGCATCGCCTATGTGCACCTGAAGGCCCTGGGCACGCCCAAGCCCGGGCGCGAAGCCGCCAAGGCCGGCGACATGCCCACCTTCACCGCCATCTCCACGGCCCAGCTGGACACGGCCGAGGCCGCCCTGGACCTGGAAAAGGCCCTGGACCTGGCCCGCGATGGGACCATTTGCCTGATGTGCATGGAAAGCAGCGCCGAGCACTGCCACCGGACCCTGGTGGCCGACCGGCTGGCGCCCCGTCTGGGCGTGCCGGTCGAGCACCTTTAGGGTTTCTTCCCCCCTAGGAATCGACCCTGAACGAGATCCAGCCCGACAGGATGACGCCTTCGACCAGGATCCACAGCACGGCGGTGATGCCCGTGGTGATGAGCATCTTGGTGACGATGCGCGGCTGCACCGGCGCGCTGGGGGCCTGGCCCTTGGCCACGTCTTCGGCGTCGATGGTGCGGATGCCCCATGGCAGGACCATGAACAGCACCAGCCACCACAGCACGAAATAGACCGTCAGGCCGGAAACCCAGTCCATGGATCAGTGGGCCTGTTCCAGTTCCACGAGGGCGCCGTAGAAATCCTTGGGGTGCAGGAACAGCACCGGGTTGCCGTGGGCGCCGATCTTGGGTTCGCCGTTGCCCAGCACCCGGGCCCCTCCGGCCTTCAGCTGGTCGCGGGCGGCGATGATGTCTTCCACCTCGTAGCAGATGTGGTGGATGCCGCCCGACGGGTTCTTTTCCAGGAACGCGGCGATGGGCGACTTGTCGCCCAGCGGGTACAGCAGTTCCACCTTGGTGTTCGGCAGTTCGATGAACACCACCGTCACGCCGTGGTCGGGCTCGTCCTGGGGCGCCGACACCTTGGCCCCCAGGGTGTTGCGGTAGGTGGCCACGGCGGCCTCCAGGTCCGGCACGGCGATGGCCACGTGATTCAGTCGTCCGATCATGATCTCACTCCCCTGTTGCAATCCGGATCAAATGCACTTCGGTAACGGGCTTCTTCCCCAGATGATTGCGGAAAACGCGGCGCACGGCAACGCGCACCGATTCGGCCGCCGCGGCGTCGTCCCGCCGGTCCCGCGCCGGCAGGTCCGCCAGCGCATCCTCGGCCGCCCGGGCGGCCGTGTCCAGCAGGTCCTCGTTCTCGTCGTCCACCAGCCCGAAGGTGCTGAACCGGGGCGGCACGCGGACCCGTCCGTCCCCGTCCACCACCAGCGACACCACCACGGCGCCGTTGAACAGGGCCCGGGTACGGCCGCGCACCATCTCCCCGAACATGGGGACGATGCGGTTGCCGTCAAGGGCCAGGCGCCCCGACGGCACCTGGTCGATGACGTCGGCCGGTCCCGGGGCCAGGCGCACCAGGCCGCCGTTCTCGTTCACCACCGCCTGCTGCACCTGGCAGGTGCGGGCCAGGCGGGCGTGCTCGCGCAGGTGCCGCAGCTCGCCGTGCACGGGCACCGCCACCTGGGGCCGGGCCAACTGGTACATGCGGGTCAGCTCGTCGCGGGCCGGATGGCCGGACACGTGGACGAAGTGGTCGCGCGGCGTGACGATATCCACCCCGGCGCGGATCAGCTGGTTCTGCATGCGGGCGATGGCGAACTCGTTGCCCGGGATCTCGCGGGACGAAAAGATCACCGTGTCGCCGCGCGTCAGGTCGATGCGCGGATGGTCGCCGGCGGCGATGCGGGCCAGGGCCGCCCGGGGCTCGCCCTGGCTGCCGGTGCAGATGATCAGGCACTTGTCCTTGGGCAGGTAGCCGGCCACGTCCTCGTCCAGGAAGGCCGGAACGTCGGTCAGGTAGCCGTTGGCCCGCGCCGCCTCGGTGATGCGGTGGAGCGATCGCCCGGCCAGCACCACGTCGCGGTCGTTGGCCTGGGCGGCCCGGGCGATGGTTTCCAGGCGCGCCACGTTGGTGGCGAAACAGGCCACGGCCACCCGCCCCGGCCGCCCGGCGATGACCTGGGTCAAACTGTCCAGCAGCGCCGCCTCGGACCCGGACTCGCCGGGCGAGAACACGTTGGTGGAATCGCACACGATGGCCCGTACCCCCTCGTCGCCCAGGCGGCGCAGCGCGTCCTCGTCGGCGGAATCGCCGATCACCGGGTCGGGGTCGAACTTCCAGTCGCCGGTGTGCAGCACCGTGCCCAGGGGCGTGCGGATGGCGATGCCGTTGGGTTCGGGGATGGAATGGGTCAGGGTGATCAGTTCCATGTCGAACGGGCCCACCTGGAACCGCCCTTCCAGGGGCACCTCGACGATGGGCACCTGGTCCTCCAGCCCGGCCTCGGACAGCTTGCGGCGCAGCACCGAAACGGTGAACGGCGTGGCATAGACCGGGCACCGCAGGCGCGGCCACAGGTAGGGCACGGCGCCCAGGTGGTCCTCGTGGGCGTGGGTCAGCACCAGCCCGGCCAGGCGGTCGCGCCGCTCGGCGATGAAGGCGGGATCGGGCAGGATCACGTCGACGGCCGGCACCGAGCCGTCGCCGAAGGTGATGCCCAGGTCCACCATCACCCAGGTCTTGTCGTCCCCCGGGCCCAGGCCGTAGAGGTTCAGGTTCATGCCGATCTCGCCGGCCCCGCCCAGGGGCAGGAACACCAGCTCGTCGGCCACGGCGGGGGCCGTGATGGCGGTCATGGCGTTGTAGCTGCTGCTGCGGCGGCGGCGACGGCGGCGGCGTGGTTGCGCCGGTGGATGTGCAGCAGGCCGCGCAGGGTCAGGTCGGGATCCGATTCGGAAATCAGCGGAATGGAATCGGTAAAGAAGGCCGACAGACCGCCCGTGGCCACCACGCGGATGGTGGGGTCGCCCCGCTCCTCGCGGATGCGCGCCACCAGCCCCTCGATCATGCCCACATAGCCCCAGAAGATGCCGGACCGCATGGCCGCCACGGTGTTCTTGCCGATCACCGAGGCCGGCCGGCCGATGGCCACCCGGGGCAGCTTGGCCGCCGCCCGGTGCAGGGCTTCCAGCGACAGGTTGATGCCCGGCGCGATGGCGCCGCCCAGGTAGTTGCCGTCCTTGTCGATGGTGTCGAAGGTGGTGGCCGTGCCGAAATCGATGATGATCAGCGGCCCGCCATAGCGTTCGAAGGCGGAAATGGCGTTGACCAGGCGGTCGGCGCCCACCTCCTCGGGCTGGTCCACCTGGATCTCGATGCCCAGGTCCACCCCCGGCGCGCCCACCACCAGGGGCTCGCAGTCGAAATAGCGCCGGCACAGCATGCGCAGGCTGTGCAGCGTGGCCGGCACCACGGTGGCGATGATGGCGGCATCGACGGTCTTGCGGTCGATGTCTTCCAGGGACATGAGCTGGGTCAGCCAGACGCCGAATTCATCGGCCGTGCGGTCGGTGTTGGTGGACGACCGCCACTCGCCCCGGGATTCGCCCGCGTCGTCGAACACGGCGAAGACGATGTTGGTGTTGCCGGAATCGATGGCCAGCAGCATGGCCGGTGTCTCCTCAAGCCGGGGCGGCGGCGGGGGCGTAGAACACGTCGCCCGCCGTGATCCGCCGGTCGCCGTCGGGCTGGCGCAGGATCAGGGCGCCGTCCGCGTCCAGGGTGTGAAAGGTGCCTTCCAGGGTACTGTTGGCCAGGCGCACGATGATGGGCGCGCCCATGCCGTGGGCCCGGCGCATCCAGTCGCGGCGCACCGGCGCGAAGCCCAGGTTGCGCCACATGACCAGGCCGGTCTGGAATCGGTTGCACACGGTGACCAGCAGGTCTTCCACCGTGGTGCCGGGCCCCGCCCCTTCGCGGCGCAGGCAGGTGGCCGGATAGGCCGCGTCGTCGGGGAAGTGTTCCAGGTTGATGCCGATGCCGACCACCAGCCAGTCCAGGCTGTCGGGCCCCTGGGCCGCCGATTCCAGCAGCAGCCCGGCCACCTTGCGCCCTTCCACCAGCACGTCGTTGGGCCACTTGCAGGTGACCTGGCAGTGGGCCGGCAGGAAGCGGCGGATGCCGCTGGCCACGGCCGTGGCGGCCACGAAGCTGAGCTGCATGGCCACCGAGGCCGGATAGTGGGGCCGGACGATGATGGAGCAGTACAGGTTGCCCGGTTCGGAAACCCATTTGCGCCCGCGCCGCCCCCGGCCGCTGGTCTGGGCCTTGGCCCAGACGACGGTGCCGTCGGCCGCGCCATCCTGGGCGCGGCGGCGGGCTTCCTCGTTGGTGCTGTCGACGGTATCGAGCGCCACCAGCGAGAGGGCGCTCGACAGGGTCGGCCGGGGCAAGGCGGTCACCTACCCCCCGACCAGGGACGCCGCCGCCGCCGCCGCGTTGGTCAGCACGATGGGCGGGTACAGGAAGAAGAAGGTGATGAACACGGCGGCGATGCCGATGACCGTGGCCAGTTCCCTGGGCAGGGGCCTGTCCAGGGTTTCGTCCACCGGGTCGAAGTACATGACCTTGACGATGCGCAGGTAGTAGAAGGCCCCCACCACGCTGGACAGCACGCCCAGCACGGCCAGGCCGTAAAGGTTGGCCTGGATGGCCGCCATGAACACGTAGAACTTGCCGAAGAACCCGGCCAGGGGCGGCACGCCGGCCATGGAGAACATGAACAGCGACAGGGCCAGGGCCATCATGGGATGGGTCTTGGCCAGGCCGGCCAGGTCGCCGATGCCGGTCACCATGCGGTCGCCCCGGCGCATGGCCAGGATGCAGGCGAACACGCCCACGTTCATGAACAGGTAGATGGCCAGATAGATCATCACCCCGCGCACGCCGTATTCCGAGCCGCTGGCCAGGCCGATCAGGGCATAGCCCATGTGGCCGATGGAGCTGTAGGCCATCATGCGCTTGATGTTGGTCTGGGCGATGGCGGCGAAGGCGCCCAGGGCCATGGACAGCACCGAGATGACCACCACCACCTGCTGCCACTGGGCGATCAGGTCGCCGAACGGGCCCATCATCACGCGGATGAACAGCGCCATGGCCGCCACCTTGGGCGCCACGGCGAAGAAGGCGGTGACCGGCGTGGGCGCGCCTTCGTACACGTCGGGCGTCCACATGTGGAAGGGCACGGCCGACACCTTGAAGGCCAGGCCGGCCATCAGGAACACGATGCCGAAGATGACGCCCAGCGACGGCGCGTGCTCGGCGTGGCCCAGGGCCTGGGCCAGGGCGTCGAAGTTGGTGGCGCCGGTGAAGCCGTAAATGAGCGACGAGCCGTACAGCAGCATGCCCGACGCCAGGGCGCCCAGCACGAAGTACTTCAGGCCGGCCTCGTTGGAGCGCAGGCTGTCGCGCTGGAACGCGGCGATGACGTACAGCGACAGGGACTGGATTTCCAGGCCCAGGTACAGCGACAGCAGGTCGTTGGCCGAGATCATCATCATCATGCCCAGGACCGCGAACAGGAACAGCACCGGATATTCGAACCGTTCCATGCCCTGGCGCTTCAGGTAGTCCTGGCTGATGTACAGGGTGACGGCGCTGGCCATCAGCACCAGCACCTTGAAGAACCCGCCATAGGGATCGGTGATGAACAGCCCGCCGAAGCCCACGGCGCGCACTTCGCTGACCATGCCGACCCACAGGATGGCCAGCACCAGGGCCGTGGCGGCCAGATAGGTGACCAGCTTGGTGGTCTGCGCCTCGGACGCCGGATCCTGCTTCTGGAACACCCCGAACATCAGCAGGGCCATGGCCACGCAGACGATGAACAGCTCGGGCAGCGCCGGGATCAGGTTTGGAACTTGCGCCAGGGACATGGCGGTCCTCTCTCCTCTCGGGTCCGCCTAGCGCAGCGCCAGGGCGGTGCCGTCCGCGGCGGCCAGGGCCGTCTCGAACTGCTGGATCAGGTTTTCGACGGACACGTGCATGACATCCAGGAACGACGTGGGATAGACGCCCATCCAGATGGTCAGCACGAGCAGCGGCAGGAACACGGCGGCCTCGCGCCGGCTCAGGTCCGCCATCTTCAGCAGGGATTCCTTGGTCAACTGGCCGAAGATCACCCGCCGGTACAGGTACAGCATGTAGACGGCGCCCAGGATCACCCCCGTGGCGGTGAAGGCGGCCACCCAGGTGTTGACCTGGAACACGCCCACCAGAACCAGGAACTCGCCCACGAACCCGCCGGTGCCCGGCAGCCCCACCGAGGCCAGCATGAACACCATGAACACCACGGCATAGGCCGGCATGCGGTGCACCAGGCCGCCGTAGTCGTCGATCTGGCGGCTGTGCAGGCGGTCGTAGACCACGCCGACGATAAGGAACAGGGCGGCCGAGACGATGCCGTGGCTGAGCATCTGGTAGATGGCGCCCTCGATCCCCTGCACCGTCAGGGTGAAGGTACCCACGGTGACGAAGCCCATGTGGGCCACCGAGGAATAGGCGATCAGCTTCTTCATGTCCTCCTGCGCCAGGGCCACCAGCGAGGTGTAGATGACGGCGATGATCGACAGGGTGAAGACCAGCGGCGTGAACATCACCGTGGCTTCGGGGAACATGGGCAGCGAATAGCGCAGGAAGCCGTAGCCGCCGAACTTCAGCAGCACGCCGGCCAGGATCACCGACCCGGCCGTGGGGGCCTCCACGTGGGCGTCGGGCAGCCAGGTGTGCACCGGCCACATGGGCACCTTGACGGCGAACGAGGCGAAGAAGGCCAGGAACAGCCAGGGCTGCAGGGCCGTCGGGAAGGTGTGGGTCATCAGCGTCGGCACGTCGGTGGTGCCGGCGTCGAAGTACATGGCCAGCATGGCCAGCAGCATCAGCACCGAGCCCAGCAGCGTGTAGAGGAAGAACTTGAAGGCCGAATAGACCCGCCGCGGCCCGCCCCACACGCCGATGATCAGGAACATGGGGATCAGCACGCCTTCGAAGAACAGGTAGAACAGCACCAGGTCCAGGGCCGAGAACATGCCGATCATCAGCGATTCAAGGACCAGGAAGGCGATCATGAATTCCTTCACGTGGGTCTTGATGCTTTCCCAACTGGCCAGGATGCACAGCGGCGTCAGCAGGGTCGTCAGCATGACGAACAGCATCGAGATGCCGTCCACCCCCAGGTGGTAGTTGACGCCGAAGTCCGGCATCCAGGGGTGCTTTTCCACGAACTGGAAGGCCGCCGTGGACGGATCGAAATCGGCCCACAGGTAGATCGACAGCACGAAGGCGATGCCCGAGGTCCACAAGGCCAGCTTGCGGCTGTTGTTGGCCACCGTGGCGGCATCGCCGCGCACCGCCAGGATGAACAGCACGCCGGCCAGCGGCAGGGCGATCAGGATCGAGAGAATGGGAATGCCGGTCATCGTCCCGTTACCCCACCTTGGTCAGCAGATAAAGCGAGATCAGCCCGACGACGCCGATCAGCATGGCGAAGGCGTAGTGGAACACGAAGCCCGACTGCACGCGGCTGAAGCGCCGGGCGATGTCGCGGGTGGCGGCGGCCAGGCCGTCGGGGCCCACGCCGTCGATCACCGCCCCGTCGCCGGCCTTCCACAGGCCCCGGCCCAGCACGAAGGCCGGGCGCACGAAGACGCGGTCATACAGCTCGTCGAAGTACCACTTGTTCAGCAGGAACAGGTAGACCGGCCGGAAGGCGCCGGCCACCTTGGCCGGCAGGCCCGGCAGCAGCACGTACATGACGAACGACAGGCCCAATCCGCCGAAGCCCACCACCAGGGGCGACAGCTTCACCCACAGGGGCACGTGGTGGGCGTGCTCCAGCGCCGGGTGGCTTTCCAGGGCCAGGATGCTGTTGCCCCAGAATTCCACCGTGCCGTAGCCGACGAAGTAGCCATAACCCAGCCCGCCGGCCAGGATGGCGCCGGCGGCCAGCACCAGCAGCGGCAGGATCATCACCTTGGGGCTTTCGTGCACGTGGGCCATGGTGGTTTCGTCGGCCCGGGGCGCGCCGTGGAAGGTCATGAACAGCAGGCGGCCGGAATAGAAGGCCGTCAGGAAGGCCGCGGCGATGCCCATCCAGTAGGCGTACCCCCCCACGCCGGTGTGGGCGGCGTAGGCGGCCTCCAGGATCACGTCCTTCGAGAAGTAGCCGGCGAAGCCCAGGTCCAGGCCCGGGATGCCCAGGCCCATCAGGGCGATGGAGCCGATCCACATCAGGGCGTAGGTGACGGGCACCATCTTCCAGATGCCGCCCATGCGGCGCATGTCCTGTTCGTCGGACATGGCGTGGATCACCGAACCGGCGCCCAGGAACAGCAGGGCCTTGAAGAAGGCGTGGGTCATCAGGTGGAAGATGCCGGCCGAATAGGCCGAAACGCCGCAGGCGAAGAACATGTAGCCCAGCTGCGAGCAGGTGGAATAGGCGATCACCCGCTTGATGTCGTTCTGGGTGCAGCCCACCGTGGCGGCGAAGATGGCCGTGCTGGCGCCGATGATGGTGACCACCGCCAGGGCGGTTTCCGAGAACTCGAACAGCGGCGACAGGCGGGCCACCATGAACACGCCGGCCGTCACCATGGTGGCGGCGTGGATCAGGGCGGAAACCGGGGTCGGGCCTTCCATGGCGTCGGGCAGCCAGGTGTGCAGGCCCAGCTGGGCCGATTTGCCCATGGCGCCCACGAACAGCAGCAGGCAGGCCACGGTCAGGGCGTGGTATTCGCCGCCGAAGGCCACGATGGTGGCGTCGGCCATGGTCGGCGCGGCCGAGAAGATGGTGTCCAGGTGCACCGTGTCGAACAGCACGAACACGGTGAAGATGCCCAGGGCGAAGCCGAAGTCGCCCACCCGGTTGACCACGAAGGCCTTGATGGCGGCGGCGTTGGCGCTGGGCTTGTTGTACCAGAAGCCGATCAGCAGGTACGACGCCAGGCCCACCCCTTCCCAGCCGAAGAACAGCTGGATCAGGTTGTCCGACGTCACCAGCATCAGCATGAAGAAGGTGAACAGCGACAGGTAGGACATGAACCGCGGGATCGACGTGTCGTGGTGCATGTAGCCGACGGAATAGATGTGCACCATGCACGACACCACGGTGACGACGATCAGCATCACCGCCGTCAGGGTGTCCACCTTCAGCGCCCAGTTGACCTCCAGCGCCCCGGATTCGATCCAGGTGAACAGCGTCACGGTCACCGGGTTTCCGCCCAGGGCCACCTCGGAGAAGATGGCGATGGCCAGGATCATGGAGATCACCATGAACCCGCAGGTGACCCACTGGGCCGCCCGGTCGAAGGTGGCGCGGCGCACCTTGTCGTCGGGCGGCGGGCTGATGAACGCCAGGACGCCGGCGATCAGCGAGCCCAGCAGCGGCAGGAAGACGGCGGTCGCGTACATGGCCCGCTAACCCTTCATCACGTTGATGTCCTCAACCGCGATGGAGCCGCGGTTGCGGAAGTAGACCACCAGGATCGCCAGCCCCACGGCCGCCTCGGCGGCGGCCACGGTGAGCACGAACATGGTGAAGATCTGACCGATCAGGTCGTTCAAGGCCGAGGAGAAGGCGACCAGGTTGATGTTCACGGCCAGCAGCATCAGCTCGATGGACATCAGGATGACGATCACGTTCTTCCGGTTCAGGAAGATGCCGAAGATGCCCAGGGCGAACAGGATCGCCGCCACCGTCAGGTAATGGGACAGGCCGATTTCCCACATGTCAGATGCCCTTCCCCGTCTCGACGGACTTGACCTCGATGGTGTCCTCCACCCGCCGCGCCAGCTGGTCGGCGATGCGCTGCTTGCGCACCCCGGGCCGCTTGCGGTGGGTCAGCACGATGGCGCCGATCATGGCCACCAGCAGCACCACGCCGGCGCCCTGGAACAGGTACAGGTAGTGGGTGTAGATCAGCTCGCCCAGGGCCTGGGTGTTGGTCAGGTCGGCCGGCGCGGGGGCCGAGGCCTGGGCCGTGATCTCGGGCGTCAGGTGCCAGCCGCCCAGCACCACCAGCAGTTCCACCAGCAGGATCAGCCCCACCAGGGCACCGATGGGCAGGTACTGCAGGAAGCCCTGGCGCAGTTCCACGAAGTTGATGTCCAGCATCATGACGACGAACAGGAACAGCACCGCCACGGCGCCCACGTAGACCACCACCAGGATGAAGGCCAGGAATTCGGCCCCCAGCAGGATGAACAGGCCGGCCGAATTGAAGAAGGCCAGGATCAGGAACAACACGGAATGCACCGGGTTGCGCGCCGAGATCACCAACACCCCCGACGCCACGGTGATGAAGGCGAACATGTAGAATGCCAACGCCTGGACGATCATCGGCTCCCCCCCTGGCACTGGTGCCCCCGCTGGGTCATGGCGCTCAAATCCTTCCTTTGGGTCCCTGTCCGCATGGTCAGCGGTAGGGGGCGTCCGCCGTCAGGCGTTCGCTCAGTTCCGTTTCCCACCGCTCGCCGTTTTCCAGCAGCTTCTGCTTGTCGTACATCAGCTCCTCACGGGTTTCGGTGGCGAATTCGAAGTTCGGTCCCTCGACGATGGCGTCCACCGGGCAGGCTTCCTCGCAGAAGCCGCAGAAGATGCACTTCGTCATGTCGATGTCGTAGCGCGAGGTCCGCCGGCTGCCGTCGGCCCGGGGCTCGGCCTCGATGGTGATGGCCTGGGCCGGGCAGATGGCCTCGCACAGCTTGCAGGCGATGCAGCGCTCTTCCCCGTTGGGATAGCGCCGCAGGGCGTGCTCGCCGCGGAACCGCGGGCTCAGGGGACCCTTCTCGTAGGGATAGTTCAGGGTCACCTTGGGCCGGAACATGTAGCGCAGGGTCAGCGCCATGCCCTGGATCAGTTCCGACAGCAGAACGCTGCGGGCGGCGCGGTCGATGAAGCTCATGCTCTCCCCTCCTCAGCCCTGCACCGGCGCCAGGTCGAAGGCCACCAGCACCCCGGCGACCACGGCCACGGCGGCCAGCGAAATGGGCAGGAACACCTTCCATCCCAGCCGCATGAGCTGGTCATAGCGGTAGCGCGGGAAGGTGGCGCGGATCCACAGGAACAGGAACAGCACGAAGGCCACCTTCAGGGCGAACCAGATCCCGCCGGGGATCCAGTTGAACGGCGCGATGTCGAAGGGCGGCAGCCACCCGCCCAGGAACAGGATGGTCGTCATGGACGCCATCAGGATCATGTTGGCGTATTCGCCCAGGAAGAACAGGGCGAAGGTCATGGCCGAATATTCCACGTTGAAGCCCGACACCAGCTCGGCCTCGGCCTCGGGCAGGTCGAAGGGATGGCGGTTGGTCTCGGCCACCGTGGAAACGAAGAAGATCACCGCCATGGGCAGCAACGGGATGACGAACCACACCGTCTTCTGGGCCATCACGATGTCGGTCAGGTTCAGCGACCCCACGCACAGCAGCACGGTGATGATGACGAAGCCCATGGAGACTTCGTAGGACACCATCTGCGCCGCCGAGCGCAGCCCGCCCAGGAAGGCGTATTTCGAGTTGGAGGCCCAGCCGGCCATGAGGATGCCGTACACCCCCAGGGACGACACGGCGAACAGGTACAGCACGCCCACGTTGATGTCGGCCAGCACGTAGCCTTCACTGAACGGGATCACCGCCCAGCCGATGAGGGCCAGGATGAAGGTCAGGCACGGCGCGATGATGAACACGCCCCGGTTGGCCCCCGTGGGGATCACCGTTTCCTTCAGGAACAGCTTCAGGCCGTCGGCGATGGGCTGCAGCAGGCCGAAGGGGCCGACCACGTTGGGCCCCTTGCGCAGGTGCATGGCGCCGATGACCTTGCGTTCCGCATAGGTCAGGTAGGCCACGCCCAGCAGCACCGGCATGACGATGACGACGATCTTGATGATGATCCAGAGCGTCGGCCAGAGGTAGGCGTCCCAGAATTCCCAGAATTCAGCCATCGGTTCCGGTCTTCCCTTCCGCGGCGCCGAGGAAGGCCTCGGTGCACTGGGCCATGGTGACCGACGCCCGGCTGATCGGGTCGGTCATGTAATAGTTCTCGATGGCGTCGGCCAGCGGCGCCCCGTCGGGTTCGCCGTCGGCGCCGAAGCCACCCCAGTCGGCGTGGGCCACCGCGTCCACCCGGCCCAGGTGCGGCACCGCCGCCACCATGGCCGCGCGCAGGCCGTCCAGGTCGTTGTAGGGCAGCTTGTGGCCCAGGTATTCCGACAGGGCCCGCAGGATGCGCCAGTCCTCCCGCGCCTCGCCGGGCGGGAAGATGGCCCGCCGGGCCAGCTGCACCCGCCCTTCGGTGTTCACGTAGGTGCCGTCCTTTTCCGTATAGGCGGCGCCGGGCAGGATCACGTCGGCCCGGGCCGCGCCGGCATCGCCGTGGTGGCCCTGGTAGACCACGAAGGCGCCGCCCAGGCGGCCCATGTCGATCTCGTCGGCGGCCAGCAGGAACACGGTGCCGATCTCGCCGGAAGCCGCGCCGTCCAGGATGCCGGCCGTGTCGCGGCCGCCCTCGCCGGGCAGGAAGCCCAGGTCCAGGGCGCCCACGCGGGACGCCGCCGTGTGCAGCACGTTGAAGCCGTTCCAGCCGTCCACCAGCATGCCCGTGCCCTCGGCGATGCGCCGGGCCAGGCCCAGCAGCACGGCGCCGTCGGGCCGCGCCAGGGCGCCATTGCCGATGATCAGCATGGGCCGGGCGGCGTCGCGCAGCACCTGGGCGAAGGGGTGGTGCCCCTCGGCAATGGCCTTCAGGGTGCCCGTATCGGCGCCCAGTTCCTCGCACCGGTAGGTGCGGTTGGCGGCCGGGGCCACGGCGGCCACGGGGAAGCGGCCGCGCAGGGCGCGCTTGCGGATGCGGGCGTTCAGCACCGGGGCCTCGACCCGCGGGTTGGTGCCCACCAGCAGCAGGGCATCGGCCGTTTCGATGCCGGCGATGGTGCTGTTGAACAGGTAGCCGGCGCGGCTGCCATGGCCCACCTGGGCGCCGTCCTGGCGGCAGTCCCGGTGCGGGCTGCCCAGGGCGTCCATCAGGCCCTTCAGGGCGAACACCGATTCGGCCTCGGCCTGGTCGCCGACGATGGCGGCCACGCCCGACCGTTCGGCCAGGCCGGCCTTCACGGCCTGCAGGGCCTCGGCCCAGGTGGACGGGGTCAGGCGGCCGTCGCGGCGCACGTAGGGGCGGTCCAGGCGCTGGCGCTTCAGGCCGTCGATGGAAAAGCGGGACTTGTCGCCCAGCCACTCCTCGTTCACGTCCTCGTTCAGGCGCGGCAGCACGCGCATCACCTCGGTGCCCCGGGCGTCGACGCGGATGTTGCAGCCCACGGCGTCCATCACGTCCACCGATTCGGTTTTCTGCAGTTCCCACGGCCGGGCGTTGAAGGCATAGGGGGCCGACGTCAGGGCCCCCACCGGGCACAGGTCGATGATGTTGCCCGACAGCTCGCTGGACAGGGCCTTTTCCACGTAGGTGGTGATTTCCATGTGCTCGCCGCGGCCCGTGGCGCCCAGTTCGGGCACGCCGGCCACGTCGGTGATGAAGCGCACGCAGCGGGTGCAGTGGATGCAGCGCGTCATGATGGTCCGCACCAGCGGGCCCATGTACTTGTCCTTCACCGCGCGCTTGTTTTCCAGGTAGCGGCCGCGGTCCATGCCATAGCCCATGGCCTGATCCTGCAGGTCGCATTCGCCGCCCTGGTCGCAGATGGGGCAGTCCAGGGGATGGTTGATCAGCAGGAATTCCATCACCCCCTTGCGCATCTTGCGCACGGCCTCGCTGTCGGTGTGGATCACCATGCCGTCGGCCACGGGCATGGCGCAGGAGGCCACGGGCTTGGGCGCCCGCTCCATCTCCACCAGGCACATGCGGCAGTTTCCGGCGATCGACAGGCGCTCGTGGAAGCAGAACCGGGGGATCTCGATCCCGATCTGCTCACAGGCCTGGAGGACCGTCAGACCGGCCTCGACCTCTACCTCATTGCCGTCGATGGTCAGCTTGGGCATGCGCTGTCCCTTACCTTTGTCCCGTACCTCTGACTCGCCCCCCGCCGGACCGCCCGGATCAGGCGGCCCGTTCGGCGCTCTTCTGCCGGGCGGCGATCTTTTCCTCGATGGCCGGCCGGAAATGGCGGATCAGCCCCTGGATGGGCCAGGCCGCCGCGTCGCCCAGGGCACAGATGGTGTGGCCCTCGATCTGGCGCGTGACCTCTTCCAGCAGGTCGATCTCCTCGATGGTGGCGCGGCCTTCCGACATGCGCTCCATCACCCGGTACAGCCAGCCCGTGCCCTCGCGGCACGGCGTGCACTGGCCGCAGCTTTCGTGCTTGTAGAAGGCCGACAGGCGGGTGATGGCCCGCACGATGTCGGTGGACTTGTCCATGACGATGATGGCCGCCGTGCCCAGGCCCGAGCGCACGTCCTTCAGGCTGTCGAAATCCATCAGCACCGTGTCGCAGATGGACTTGGGCAGGGCCGGCACCGAGGACCCGCCGGGAATGATGGCCAGCAGGTTGTCCCACCCGCCGGTCACGCCGCCGGCGTGCTTCTCGATCAGCTCCTTCAGCGGGATGCTCATTTCCTCTTCCACCGTGCACGGGTTGTTCACGTGGCCGGAAATGTTGAACAGCTTCACGCCGGTGTTGTTGGGCCGCCCCAGGCCGGCGAACCAGGCCCCGCCCCGGCGCAGGATGGCCGGCACCACGGCGATGGATTCCACGTTGTTCACCGTGGTCGGGCAGCCGTACAGGCCCACGTTGGCCGGAAACGGCGGCTTCAGGCGCGGCTGGCCCTTGCGCCCTTCCAGGCTTTCGATCAGCGCGCTTTCCTCGCCGCAGATGTAGGCCCCGGCGCCCCGGTGGACGTAGAAATCGAAGGCATAGCCGGTGCCGCAGGCATCGGGCCCGATCAGCCCGGCGGCGTAGCATTCGTCCACGGCCCGCTGCAGGGCCATGGCCTCGTGGTAGAACTCGCCGCGCACATAGCAGTAGGCGGCATGGGCGCCGATGCCCACCGAGGCCAGCAGCGCCCCCTCGATCAGCTTGTGGGGCTCGTGGCGCAGGATCTCGCGGTCCTTGCAGGTGCCGGGCTCGCCCTCGTCGGCGTTGATCACCAGGTAGTGGGGCCGGCCCGACGAATCCTTGGGCATGAACGACCACTTCATGCCGGTGCCGAAGCCGGCGCCGCCGCGCCCGCGCAGGCCCGAAGCCTTGACCTGATCGATGATGGTCTCGCGGCCCTTGGCCACCAGGTCTTTGGTGTTGTCCCAGTCGCCGCGGGCCCGGGCGCCTTCCAGGAAGGCGTCGTGCAGGCCGTAGATGTTGGTGAAGATCCGGTCCTGGTCCTTCAGCATCAGGCGTCCTCCCCCCCCACGGTCATCAGGCTCGTCAGGCCGCCGGCCGGCTCCGACGAGGTGCGGCCGGTCTGCGACCCCTTCTTGGGCTGGCGGCCCTCGCGCAGGTCGGTCAGGACCTTGGCCGTGCTGTCAGCATCCAGGTCCTCGTAGTAGTCGTCATTGACCTGGATCATGGGCGCGTTGACGCAGGCCCCCAGGCATTCCACCTCGGACAGGGTGAACTGGCCGTCCGCGGTGGTTTCGCCCACCTCGATGCCCAGGGTCTTCTTGCAGGCGTGCATCACCTTGTCGGACCCGCGCAGCCAGCACGGCAGGTTGGTGCACACCTGCACGTGGTGCTTCCCCACGGGCCGCAGGTTGAACATGGTGTAGAAGGTGGCGACCTCGTAAACGCGGATGGGCGCCATGCCCAGCACGTCGGCCACGTGGTCCATGGCCACGCGGGGCAGCCAGCCGTCGTGCTGGCGCTGGGCCAGGTCCAACAGCGGCAGCACGGCGCTGGCCTGCCGCCCTTCCGGGTAGCGGGCGATGATGGTGTCGGCCAGCTGGCGGTTTTCGTCGGTGAAGACGAAGCTGTCGGGCTGGGCCACCGGGGTGTCGGTATCGGTGCTCATCGGTCGATCTCGCCGAAAACGATGTCCAGGGAACCCAGGTTGGCCACGGCGTCGGCCAGCATGTGCCCTTTGGTCAGCAGGTCCATGCCCTGCAGGTGGGCGTAACCCGGGGAACGAATCTTGCAGCGGTACGGCTTGTTGGTGCCGTCGGAAACCAGGTACACGGCGAACTCGCCCTTCGGCGCCTCGACGGCCGAATAGGTTTCGCCGGCCGGCACGTGGTAGCCCTCGGTGTACAGCTTGAAGTGATGGATCAGGGCTTCCATCGAGGACTTCATCTCGCCCCGCTTCGGCGGCGAGATCTTGCGGTCGTCCACCCGCACGGGGCCCGGGGGCATCTCGTTCAGGCACTGCTTGATGATCTTCACGCATTCCCGCATCTCGTACATGCGCACCAGGTAGCGGTCGTAGCAGTCGCCGTTCTTGCCGATGGGCACGTCGAAATCCATCTTGGCGTAGGCATCGTAGGGCTGGGCCTTGCGCAGGTCCCAGGCCACGCCGGCGGCCCGCAGGTTGGGGCCGGTGAAGCCCCAGTCCATGCACTGGTCGGGGGTGATCCTGCCGATGTCCACCGTGCGCTGCTTGAAGATGCGGTTTTCCGTCAGCAGCGTTTCCACGTCGTCGATGAACTTGGGGAAGGCCTCGACCCAGGTCATGATGTCCTCGGCCAGGCCGTCGGGCATGTCCTTGGAGACGCCGCCGGGGCGGAAGTAGTTCATGTGCATGCGCGCGCCGGAAACCCGCTCGCAGAACTCGAAGATCCGCTCGCGTTCCTCCATGCCCCACAGCATGGGGGTCATGGCGCCCACGTCCATGGCGTAGGCGACGATGTTGAACACGTGGTTCAGCACCCGGCCCAGTTCGGCGTACAGCACCCGCAGGTACTGGCCCCGGGGCGGCACCTCGCAGCCCAGCAGCTTTTCCACGCCGATGGCGAAGGCGTGCTCCATGTTCTGCGGCGCCACATAGTCCAGGCGGTCGAAATAGGGCACCGCCTGCAGGTAGGTCTTGTATTCGATCAGCTTCTCGGTGCCCCGGTGCAGCAGGCCGATGTGGGGGTCGGCGCGCTCGACGATCTCGCCGTCCATCTCCAGCACCATGCGCAGCACGCCGTGGGCCGACGGGTGCTGGGGCCCGAAGTTGAGCGTCAGGTTCTTGATCTGGGTTTCCGTCATCAGGCGCCCTCCCCCTCGCCCTTGGCGTCGGCCTCAAGGGCCTTCTCGTCGCCGGGCAGCACGCCCTCCCAGGGGCTCAGGAAGTCATAGGAGCGGAATTCCTGCGGCAGGGACACGGGCTCGTACACCACGCGCTTCTGTTCGTCGTCGTAGCGCAGTTCCACATAGCCCGTCAGGGGGAAGTCCTTGCGCAGGGGGTGCCCCTCGAATCCATAGTCGGTCATGATGCGGCGCAGGTCCGGGTGGCCCGAGAACATGACGCCGTAAAGGTCCCACACCTCGCGCTCGAACCAGTTGGCGGCGCTGTAGACGCCGGTGGCCGACGGCACGGGCACCTCCGCCGTGGTCCGCACCTTCACCCGGACGCGCCGGTTGTGGGACAGGCTCAGCAGGTTGTAGACCACCTCGAACCGCTCGGCGTCCTCGGGGTAGTCCACGCCGCAGATGTCCACCATCTGGCGGAACTTGCAGTTGGCGTCGTCGCGCAGGAAGGTCAGCACGCGCACGATGCTGTCGCGCTTGGCCTCCACCATCAGCTCGTCCAGACGGATTTCGGTGCCGGTCACCTCCTTGTGCAGGGTGTCGGCGATGAAATCCCCGAGATCGCGTAGGGCCAGATCCATGTTCCCTCAACCGCCTAGAGTACCGGGCGGGCGCGCACGCCCCCCTTCACGCCCCAATGCCCCGCCTGGGGGGCCGGGCCTAGCGCCACAGTGTTCCCGTCCGCCTGATCTTCTTCTGCAGTTGCAGAACGCCATAGACCAGGGCTTCCGCCGTGGGCGGGCAGCCGGGCACGTAGACGTCCACGGGAATGACGCGGTCGCAGCCGCGAACGACCGAATAGGAATAGTGATAGTAGCCGCCGCCGTTGGCGCAGGACCCCATCGAGATCACCCAGCGCGGTTCCGCCATCTGGTCGTAAACCTTGCGGAAGGCGGGGGCCATCTTGTTGGTCAGGGTGCCGGCGACGATGATCACGTCCGACTGGCGCGGGCTGGGCCGCGGCACGACGCCGAAGCGGTCCAGGTCATAGCGGCTGCAATAGGCGTGGATCATCTCCACGGCGCAGCAGGCCAGTCCGAAGGTCATGGGCCACATGGACCCGGTGCGGGCCCAGTTGACGACCTTGTCGAGCTGGGCCAGGACGAAGCCCTTGTCCGTCAGCTCGGCGGCCACCTGTTCGAGGATCGCGTCCTGCTGCGGGCCGGGCGGCAGCGGCGCGCCCAAACGCGCGGGGTCGGTCGTCACTCCCATTCAAGGGCCCCCTTTCGCCATTCGTAGATGAATCCGACGGTCAGAATGCCAAGGAACACCATCATGGACCAGAATCCGAACACGCCAATCTTGCCCAGGGACACGGCCCAGGGGAACAGGAAGGCGACTTCCAGGTCGAAGATGATGAACAGGATGGCGACCAGGTAGAAACGCACGTCGAACTTCTGGCGCGCGTCCTCGAACGGGTCGAAACCGCATTCGTAGGCCGATGTCTTCTCGGTGTCGGGCCGCTGCCGGGCGACGACGATCGAGGCCCCGACCGCAATCCCAGAGATCGCGATCGCGATCCCGAGGAAGATCAGGATCGGCAGGTAGTCAAGAAGCATCGCATCCATGTGCCGCTCCCCCGGGTGCCGATGGGGCAACCGGCGAAACGCCGGCCAGCGAAGGGAAATGGCGGGAGTGACGGGACTCGAACCCGCGGCCTCTGGCGTGACAGGCCAGCGCTCTAACCAACTGAGCTACACCCCCTGGAATAGCCCCGATCGGGATGCGCATGGTGTAATGCGCGGCCCCCCGGGTGTCAACCAGATTAAGGCCGGTTGCCGGCCATTCGGGCAAAATAAATTTGCAGGTGCGAAAGCGGAAAAGCACCAGTGTCTGTAAGGGATTGCCGGCGCGGATTGCCGGCGGAAATTGGTGGGCGGTGACGGGCTCGAACCGCCGACATCCACGGTGTAAACGTGGCGCTCTACCAACTGAGCTAACCGCCCCCGGGGGATCGTGCCGATGCGGGCTGCCGCGGGGCCGGCCGGGGGGCAGCCGCGGGGCCCGGTGCGGACATGAAAATGCCGGCCACGTCAGGGGGGCGCGGCCGGCATTCGAAACCGTCGAGCGCCGCGGGACGGGCCCGCGGCCGCAAATCAGTTGACAGCGTCCTTGAGCGCCTTGCCCGCCTTGAACTTGGGCTGCTTGGACGCGGGGATGTTGATGGTTTCACCGGTGCGCGGATTGCGGCCCTGGGTAGCGGCCCGCGTGGCGACACTGAAGGTCCCGAAACCAACCAGACGTACTTCTTGGCCTTTCTGGAGCGAATCCGTGACAGCGGCAAAGACGCTATCGACGGCCTTCGTCGCGTCGGCTTTGGACAGGCCAGTGCTGCCCGCCACGGCGGCGATGAGGTCGTTCTTGTTCAAGGTAAGGCCCCCTCTCCTGTGCAATATGCAGGGTTGTTGGACAATAACGGAGATCGATTTTGAAATCCGAATGACGGCGCGCAGTTTAGGACGGAGCCTGACGGCGCGTCAATCGCGATACCCCGGTTTTCCCCAGGTTTTTGCGGCTTTCAGCCCCGTTCGCACGGCCCTTGACTCCCTGTGCGGGTGCGAAAACGAAACGGCCGGCGCAGGGCGCCGGCCGTTCATGACGTTCCCGCAATGCGGGATCAATGGGTGGTCAGGCCATCGCTTTCCTTGCCGCCCTGGTCCTTGGCCGCCAGGGCGGCGCGCTTGGCCGCCTCGGCGTCCTCGTCCCATTCGATGGGCGTCAGGCGCATGGTCAGGGCGTGTTCCAGCACCTCGTCCACGGTGGACACGGGCACCAGGGTCAGACCCTTCTTCACGTTGTCGGGGATCTCCGCCAGGTCCTTTTCGTTGTCCTGGGGGATCAGCACCTTGGTGATGCCGCCGCGCAGGGCCGCCAACAGCTTCTCCTTCAGGCCGCCGATGGGCAGCACCCGGCCGCGCAGGGTGACCTCGCCGGTCATGGCCACGTCCTTGCACACGGGAATGCCCGTCAGCACCGACACGATGGAGGTCACCATGGCCACGCCGGCCGAGGGGCCGTCCTTGGGCGTGGCGCCCTCGGGCACGTGCACGTGGATGTCGCGGCGGTCGAACAGCGGCGGTTCCACGCCGAAGTCCACGGCCCGCGACTGCACGTAGGACCGCGCCGCCTGGATGGATTCCTGCATCACGTCGCCCAGCTTGCCGGTGATGGTCATCTTGCCCTTGCCGGGCACCATCACCGCCTCGATGGACAGCAGCTCGCCGCCCACCTCGGTCCAGGCCAGGCCCGTGGTGACGCCCACCAGGTCGTCCAGCTCGGCCTGGCCGAAGCGGAACTTGCGCACGCCGGCGTACTTTTCCAGGTTGCGCCGGCTGATGGTGATGGTCTCGGCCTTGCCCAGCAGGATGTCCTTGGTGCCCTTGCGGGCCAGGTTGGCGATCTCGCGCTCCAGGTTCCGCACCCCGGCCTCGCGGGTGTAATAGCGGATCAGGTCGCGCAGGGCGCTGTCGGAAATGGTCCACTCGGTGGCCTTCAGGCCGTGGGCCTTCACCTGCTTGGGGATCAGGTGGGCCTTGGCGATCTCCACCTTCTCGTCCTCGGTATAGCCGGACAGGCGGATGATCTCCATGCGGTCCAGCAGCGGCGGCGGCATGTTCAGGGTGTTGGCCGTGGTCACGAACATCACGTCCGACAGGTCGTAGTCCACCTCAAGGTAATGGTCGTTGAAGGTGGCGTTCTGTTCCGGGTCCAGGACCTCCAGCAGGGCCGAGGCCGGGTCGCCGCGCCAGTCGTGGCCCATCTTGTCCACCTCGTCCAGCAGGAACAGGGGGTTGGACGACTTGGCCTTCTTCATGCCCTGGATCACCTTGCCGGGCATGGAGCCGATGTAGGTGCGCCGGTGGCCGCGGATTTCCGATTCGTCGCGCACCCCGCCCAGGGACATGCGCACGAAGTTGCGCCCCGTCGACCGGGCGATGGACTTGCCCAGCGACGTCTTGCCCACGCCGGGCGGGCCCACCAGGCACAGGATGGGGCCCTTCATCTTCTTGGTGCGCTGCTGCACGGCCAGGTATTCCAGGATCCGCTCCTTGACCTTCTCCAGGCCGTAGTGGTCGGTGTCCAGAATCTTCTGCGCCTCGCGCAGGTCCTTCTTGGTGCGCGAGCGCTGCTTCCACGGGATGGTCAGCATCCAGTCCAGGTAGTTGCGCACCACCGTGGCCTCGGCCGACATGGGGCTCATGTTGCGCAGCTTCTTCAGCTCGGCGGTGGCCTTTTCCCGGGCCTCCTTGCTCAGCTTGGTGTTCTTGATGCGCTCTTCCAGCTCGGCGGCCTCGTCCTTGCCGTCCTCGCCCTCGCCCAGTTCCTTCTGGATCGCCTTCAGCTGTTCGTTCAGGTAGTACTCGCGCTGGGTCTTCTCCATCTGGCGCTTGACCCGGTTGCGGATCTTCTTTTCCACCTGCAGGACGCCGATTTCGCCCTCCATGTAGGAATAGACCCGCTCCAGGCGCTCGGCGATGGTGTCGGTTTCCAGCAGCTCCTGCTTCTCGGCGATCTTCAGGGCCAGGTGCGAGGCCACGGTGTCGGCCAGCTTGGAGGCGTCCTCGATCTGGTTGATGGAAACCAGGACCTCGGGCGGGATCTTCTTGTTCAGCTTGATGTACTGCTCGAACTGGTTCACCACCGAGCGCGACAGGGCTTCCAGTTCCTGCTCGTCGGCCTCGGCCTCGTCCAGGGGCTGGGCCACGGCCTGGAAGAATTCGGGGTTCTCCTCATAGCGCAGGATGCGGGCCCGCTGGCCGCCCTCCACCAGCACCTTGACGGTGCCGTCGGGCAGCTTGAGGAGCTGCAGCACCGTCGAGATGGTGCCCACGTCATAGATGTCCTCGATCGCCGGATCGTCCTGGGCCGCGTTCTTCTGGGCCACCAGAAGGATCTGCTTGTCGTCCTTCATCACGTCCTCCAGCGCCCGGACCGACTTTTCGCGTCCGACGAACAGGGGAACGATCATGTGCGGGAACACAACGATGTCGCGCAGGGGAAGAACGGGGAAGGATTCGCCTGTGGTCATCACCAAAGTCCTACCTTTTTTGGTTTTTCGCCCGGCCCCTGAAGCGGCGACCGGGCGGAATGGAAGGTCACCCGATACGTGGGCGCCTTTGGTGTCCGGTTCAAGGACTTGAACCGGCCAAGACCCGCCCCTAGGCGCTGGACTCCACGTCCTCGCGCCGTTCGGCATAGATGTAGAGCGGCTTGGCCTGGTCGTCGACCACCTCGCGGTTGACCACCACCTCTTCCACCCCTTCCAGGGCCGGCAGGTCGAACATGGTATCCAGCAGGATGCCTTCCATGATCGAGCGCAGGCCGCGGGCGCCGGTCTTGCGGGCCACGGCCTTGCCGGCGATGGCCTTCAGGGCGCCTTCGGAGAAGGCCAGCTTCACGTCTTCCATCTCGAACAGGCGTTCGTATTGCTTGACCAGGGCGTTCTTGGGCTTGGTCAGGATCTCGACCAGGGCTTCCTCGTCCAGGTCGGTCAGGGTGGCCAGCACCGGCAGGCGACCGACGAATTCGGGGATCAGGCCGAACTTCAGCAGGTCCTCGGGCTCCACCTCGCGCAGGATCTCGCCGGTCTGGCGTTCGTCGGGCGAGCGCACGTCGGCGCCGAAGCCGATGGTGGTGCCGCGGCCGCGCTGCGAGATGATCTTGTCCAGCCCGGCGAAGGCGCCGCCGCAGATGAACAGGATGTTGGTGGTGTCCACCTGCAGGAATTCCTGCTGCGGGTGCTTGCGCCCGCCCTGGGGCGGCACCGAGGCCAC
>JAGREA010000083.1 GCA_020446745.1 Rhodobacterales bacterium
CGCGGCGCCAACCGGCGCTTCCGGGCCGAGGACGTGGCCGAGGGCTCGGTCATCCTGGCCGCCGGCACCCGCCTGCGGCCCCAGGAGATCGGCCTGGCGGCCTCCATCGGCCGGGCCACGCTGGCCGTGCGCCGGCCCCTGCGGGTGGCCGTGTTCTCCACCGGCGACGAGGTGCGCGATCCCTCGGGCGAGGCGCCGGAAGGCTGCATCTTCGATGCCAACCGGTTCACGGTCATGGGCCTGCTGGCCGACATGGGCTGCGCCATCACCGACCTGGGCATCCTGCCCGACCGCCTGGACGCCATCCGCGACGCCCTGGACGGGGCGGCCGGGGGCCACGACCTGCTGATCACCTCGGGCGGCGTCAGCCTGGGCGAGGAAGACCACGTGAAGGCGGCCGTCGAGGCCCTGGGCAGCCTGCATTTCTGGCGCCTGGCCATCAAGCCCGGGCGGCCCATCGCCCTGGGCCAGGTGGGCGACACGGCCTTCGTCGGCCTGCCCGGCAACCCGGTGGCGGCCATGGTCACCTTCATGCGCATCGCCCGGCCCCTGGTGCTGCTGCTGGCCGGGCGCACCGACATCGCGCCGCCCTTCTACACCGTACCCACGGCCTTCGCCTTCAACAAGAAGCCCGGCCGCCGGGAATGGCTGCGGGCCCGCCTGGCGCCCGGCGCCGACGGCCGGCCGGTGGTGCACCGGCACCCGGCCGGGGGGTCGGGGGTGCTGTCCTCCATGGTCGAATCCGACGGCCTGGTGGAGCTTTCCGAGGACCAGGGCCCGTTCGAGGCTGGCACGCCCGTGGCCTTCCTGCCCTTCAACGAGGTGACCCGATGAGGATTCTTTACTTCGCCTGGCTGCGCGAGAAGGTGGGCACGGCGGAAGAGGCCGTGGCCCCGCCGGCCGAGGTGGCCACGGTGAACGACCTGCTGGGCTGGCTGGCCGAACGGGGCGGCGGCTTCGCCGAGGCCCTGGCCGACCGCTCCCTGGTCCGCGTGGCCGTCAACCAGACCTATGTGGACGGCGACCACCCCGTGGCCACCAACGACGAGGTGGCCCTGTTCCCGCCGGTGACGGGGGGCTGACCATGGCCGTGCGCGTGCAGCGCGAGGACTTCGACCCCGGCGCCGAGATGGCCGCCCTGACGGCCGGCGACCATGCCGTCGGCGGGGTCTGCGCCTTCGTCGGCCTGGTGCGCGACATGGCCGGCGACGCCGCCATCTCGTCCATGACCCTGGAACACTACCCGGGCATGACCGAGCGCGAGCTGGAGCGAATCGAGGCCCAGGCCCACGAACGCTGGCCCCTGAACGCCAGCCTGATCATCCACCGTTTCGGCCGTTTGGACCCCGGCGACCGCATCGTTCTGGTCGTTACCGCCTCGTCGCACCGCCAGGCGGCCTTTGAATCGTGCCAATTCCTCATGGACTGGTTGAAAACCAAGGCGCCCTTCTGGAAACTGGAGGAGACACCGGCCGGCGGCCAGTGGGTGGATGCCCGCGACAGCGACGACACGGCCGCCGCCCGATGGATCGACGCGACCAAGGGGGACAGGGGCTCATGATCGACATCGGCACCCCGCAGGCCATCTTTTTCGACTTCGACGGGGTGCTGGTGGAATCCATCGCCATCAAGCACAACGCCTTCCGCAACGTCTATCACCCCCACGGGGAGGAGATCGTGCAGCGGGTGATGGCCTACCACAAGATCCACGAGGGCATCTCGCGGCTGGACAAGATCCAGCACTGCCACCGGGAATACCTGGGCATCGAGTTGACCCCCGACGAACTGGCCGCCCTGGGCCGGATCTATACCGACACGGTGGAGGAGGCGGTGGTGGTCTGCCCCGCCGTGCCCGGATCCATGGACATGCTGGAACACCACAGCGGGCGCATTCCCCTGTTCGTGGTGTCGGGCACGCCGCAGCCGGAGCTGCGGCGCATCGCCGACCGGCGGGGACTCACCGACTATTTCACCTCGGTGCGGGGCTCGCCGCCGCGCAAGGAACCGATCATCGAGGAACTGCTGGACGCCCACGGGCTGGAGCGCTCGGAATGCCTGTTCCTGGGCGACGCCACCACCGATTCCGATGCCGCCGCCACCTGCGGCCTGCGGTTCATCGGCCGGGTGCCGCCGGGCGCCCCCAACCCCTTCCCGCCGGGCACGGAAACCGTGCCGGACCTGACGGTCATTTCGTACTGAGGATACCGTCGCAGGATATCCCGGCGGCGATGATCATTTCGTCGCGGGTGTCGCAGTGGCTGGTGAAGGCCAGGTCCGGTACCTTTTCCCGCAGATGGGTCAGGATCGGCCCCCGGTGGGCGCCCCGCACCATCACGCAGGGGGCGCCGGCCGCCACCTGGGCCACGTCCACGGCCCGGTGGGCGTCGCGCAGTTCCATGGTGTTCTGGTTGAACCAGTAGTCGTTGTCGGGCACGTGGGCGTCCACGGCGTCGCGGAAGGCCAGGCCGCCCTCCCAACTGCCCCGGTACAGCGCGAAGCTGGCGCTGCTGGGCGGGAAGGCGTAGATGCGGGCGCAGGCGGCGAACACGTCGTTGTCCACCGACAGGGCGACGGCGCGCTTGTCCCGCTGGTCCCTGTCCAGCTTCACCAGGCCCCAGCCCTGGGCCCCCACCAGGGCCGCCACCAGCACCACGAACAGGGCCCGGCCGGCCCGTTTCACCCCGGCGCCGCCCAGGCCCAGGCCGGCCACGCAGCGCTGGGTCAGCACGATGCCCAGGCCGCCCAGGGCATAGGCCGGCACCATGTAGTTGGCCGTGGGCTGCTTGGCC
>JAGREA010000084.1 GCA_020446745.1 Rhodobacterales bacterium
AGGGTGTCCATGGCCACGCGGGCGGCGGCTTCCATGTCCTCCAGGCTGGGCGGGCGGGAGGGCAGCGGGACGGGGGGGCGGATCATCCCTGGAATCTAGCGCGCCTTGACGGGCCGGCCAAGCGGCGCCATGTGCAGGGCCGCCCCGTGGAAACCGAGGAGACCGCCATGCGCCCCCTGGAACAAGCGGCCCGCGCCCAGGCCCTGGCCAAGGTGCCCCTGTGGCGCCCCGTGGACGGCCGCGACGCCCTGCATCGCACCTTCACCTTCAAGGATTTCAACCAGGCCTTCGGGTTCATGGCCCGGGTGGCCCTGAAGGCCGAGGCCCTGAACCACCATCCCGAATGGTTCAACGTCTACAACCGGGTCGAGGTGACGCTGAGCACCCACGACGCCGGCGGCCTGACGGAGCGGGACATCGCCCTGGCCGCGTTCATGGACGGGCTGGCGGACTGACGTCCCGCAAGGCTTTCGCGAAGGTTTCCGCCGGCACCGCCAGGCCCTGCTGCGGTTGGGTCCGGGTGGTCGCCACGTGCAGCCCGGCCAGGGCCCAGGCGCCGTTCAGGCGCACCAGCAGGGGCGAGCCGGAATCCCCCGGCCCGGCGTCGCAGGCGTGGACCAGCAGCTGTCCGCCGCCCGCCAGGCCGGTGACGCGGCAGTCCCTGTGGGCCGTCAGCACGTGGGCCTTGTCCTGGCTGTAGCCGGCCTGGGTCACCCGGTCGCCGGGGCCGGGCGGCGGCGCCAGGGCCAGGTGCGGGGCGTCGGCCACCGCCGTGGCCAGTTCGGCCAGGGCCCAGTCGGCGGCGCGCACGGGCCTGCCCGCCGCGCCGTCCGGGCGATAGCCCGGCGCCGGCAGCACCCGGACCACCGGGGCATGCAGGCGGTATTCGCCCTTGGCGTATCCGGCCACGAAATGCAGGGACACCGGCGGCAGGTAGCGCCGGGTGCGGCCGTTCCACAGGCAGTGGGTGGCCGTGGCCACCCAGCGCGGGGCCACCAGCACGGCGGTGCAGAAGCCGCCCGTGCGCTTGTTCAGGCGCCCCACGGCCGACCAGGGGGCGGCGTTGGGATCCACCACCACCCGGTCGTCGGCGCCCTTGATGCCGCGCAGGCGCAACGGCGCCTCGTCGGCCCGGGACGGCGCGGACAGCAGGAAAGCCGCCGCCAGGGCGGCGGCGGCAACGCGGACCGTCCGGTCAGATGGGCGCCATGCGCAGCGCGCCGTCAAGGCGGATGACCTCGCCGTTCAGCATGGGGTTGTCGATGATGGCCATGACCAGGCGGGCGAACTCGTCGGCCTCGCCCAGGCGCGACGGGAAGGGCACCGAGGCGCCCAGGGCGTCCTGCACCTCCTGGCTGAGGGAGCGCAGCATGGGCGTGCCGAAGATGCCCGGCGCGATGGCCATGACGCGGATGCCGTAGCGGGCGAACTCGCGGGCCGCCGGCAGGGTCATGGAGGCCACGCCGCCCTTGGAGGCCGCATAGGCCGCCTGGCCGATCTGCCCCTCGAAGGCCGCCACCGAGGCGGTGGAGACGATGACGCCGCGCTCCTCGCCCAGCGCCTCGGCGGCCTCCATGCGGGCCGCCGCCAGGCGCATCATGTTGAAGCTGCCGATCAGGTTGGTATTGATGATGCGGGCGAAGGTTTCCAGGGCCTGGGGGCCATCGCGGCCGACGATCTTGGCCGGCGGCGCGATGCCGGCGCAGTTGACCAGCACCCGGGGCGTGCCCAGGGCATCGGCGGCGGCCATGGCCGCCTCGGCGCTGTCGCTGCTCGACACGTCGCAATGCACGGCCAGCCCGCCGATGTCGTCGGCGACGCGCCGGGCGCCATCCATGTTCACGTCCACCACGGCCACCTTGGCGCCGGCCTTGGCCAGGGCGCGGGCCGTGGCCTCGCCCAGCCCCGAAGCGCCGCCGGTGACGATGGCGGCCTGCCCGTTGATCTGCATGGAACGTTCCCCAGTTTTGTTGAATTCGGCTTGTTGAATCAGGTGGCCCGAAACGACACCGGACCCCGCGCCGCCGGGCGGTCGGGGTCCGGTACGCGATCAGGTTCTGCTTGTGTCAGAGGTACTGGCCGGCGTCAACCTGCAGCACCTGGCCGGTCACCCGGCAGGCCGCGTCGGACAGCAGGAACACCGCCGCGTTGGCCACGTCCTCGGGCAGGCAAAGCTGCGCCATGGCCGTTTCCTTCTCGTTGGCCTCGATGATCTCGGGCGGCAGCTTCAGCGCCATCTCGGTTCGCACCATGCCGGGCGCGATGACGTTGCAGGTCACGTTCTTGCGGCCGTATTCACGGGCCACGGTCTTGCACAGGCCGATCATGCCGGCCTTGGCCGAGGCATAGTTGGCCTGCCCGAACATGCCGCGCAGCCCGTTGATGGACGAGATCAGCACGATCCGCCCGCCGCCCGCTTCCACCATCGCCGGGGTCATGGCCCGCACTAGGTTGAAGTTGCCGGTCAGGTTCACGTCGATGACCGCCTGCCACATGTCGTCATCCATCTTGCGGATGGTCGTGTCGCGGGTGATGCCGGCGTTGCTGATCAGCAGCGTCGCCGGATTGGGCAGCGAAGCCACCGCCTCGTTCACCGAAGCCGACTTCGAGACGTCGACCTTGTAGAAGCTCAACGGCCCCGCCTTGTCCTCGTCCGTCGGATCGGTCCAATCGAACACGTGAACGTCGGCGCCCTGCTCGGCAAGGGCGTCCGCCATGGCGCGGCCCAGGCCGCGCACGCCACCGGTCACGACGGCCGTCTTGCCGTCGAACCGGGTCAAATCGCTAAACGTCATGACCCCTGATTCCTCCATTGCATGCGTTTGTGTGCGTTTCCCAAATTTTTTTGCGGGGCGTCTTGGGTGCGCCGCCTGGCGCAAGTATGGCACAGGGGGGGGCGCCCGCCCAGGGGCGTTGCGGTTTTGTGGCGATTAATTCCATCACCGCTTGTTTCAGGGGGTCGGCGGCGGGGTTTCCGGTGCCGGGCGGGACCGGGATTCCCGGTTGGCGATGTAGACCGACGAGGCCAGGATGACGCCGCCGCCGATCCAGGTGGTCACCCCCGGGGTCTCGGCGAAGGCGAACCAGCCGGCCAGGGTGACGAACAGCAGGCGGATGAAATCGAACGGCATCACCGCCGAGGCGTCGGCCGCCGCATAGGCCCGCACCAGCATCAGCTGGCCCACCGTGGCGGTCAGGCCCACCAGGGCCAGCACCACCCAGGTCCGCCCGTCGGGCGGCGTCCACACGAACAGGGCCGGCACCAGGGATACCGGCGTCATCACCAGGCCCATGTACAGCACGATGGTGTTGGGGGCGTCGGTGCGGGTCAGGGTCTTGATGATCAGGGTGGTCACGGCCATCAGGGCCGCCGCCCCCAGGGCCACGGCGGCCATGGGGTCGAAGGCGGCGGCACCGGGGCGCAGCACGATCAGCGCGCCGGCGAAGCCCACCAGGGTGGCCGTCCAGCGCCGGGCCCGCACGTTTTCCCCCAGCAACAGGGCGGCGCCCGCCGTGGCGAACAGGGGCGCGGTGAAGGTCAGGGCCGTGGCCTCGGCCACCGGCATGTACGCGAAGCTGGAAAACAGCAGCACCATGGCGCCAAAGCCCAGCAGCCCCCGGGCCAGGTGCAGGAACGGCCGCCGGGTGGCCAGGGCCGACAGCCCGCCGCGCCACACGATGGGCAGGATCGCCAGCAGCCCGAACAGGTTGCGGAAGAAGGCGATCTGCACCGGATGCACGGTTTCCGACGCCATGCGGATCAGCACCGTCATCAGGCTGAAGGTGGCGCTGAAGCCGACCATCCACAGGGCGCCGCGCAGGGCCGGCGGTAGGGCGGCGAAGGCCACGCGGGGATCGGTCATGTCCCCGGCCCCCGCCCGGAATCCGGGGCCCCGGCGCTTGTGCGGCCCGGGTGGGCCGCCCATACTGCCGGCCCAACCGGGTTGGAACCGCCAGGGGGAAGGGAGACGCCATGCAGTTCCTGGTCATCGCCTACGACGGCACCGACGACGACGCGCCGGCCCGCCGGGCCGCCCACCGCGAGGCCCATTTCGCCGGCCTGCCCAGGCTGTTCGATGCCGGCCACCTGCTGACCGGCGGCGCCATGCTGAACGACGACGGGGTGATGATCGGTTCCACCGCCATCATGGACTTCCCCAGCCGCGCCGACCTGGACGCCTGGCTGGCCAGCGAACCCTACGTCACCGGCGGCGTGTGGCGGGACATCACCGTCCATCCGTTCAAGGTGGCCGGCCGGGCCATCGCCTGAACCCACCCCCGGCAGGAAGATGTGGGTGGCCACCGGCCGGTGGTCGGATCCCACGTGGGGCCCGGTCTGCACCAGGGCCGGCACGGCGCCGTGGCCGGCCAGGATGTGGTCGATGGGAATGCGCAGGCCCGGCGGCAGCCACGACGGCCAGGTCCCTTCCCAGCCGCCGGGGGCGCGGGTCATGCCGGCCTGGGCCAGGCGCGACAGGGGCCGGCCCCAGGGCGCCGCGTTGAAGTCGCCGCCCAGCACCACCGGGCCCGGGTGCTGGTCCAGGAAGGCCAGCAGGTCGTCGGTCTGCTGGCGCTGCCAGTCCACCGACCAGGGGAACAGGGGCCAGCGCAGGTGGGTGGCGGCCACGGTCACCAGGCCCGCGCCGGGCACGTCGATGCGGGCCCAGGCCAGGGGCAGCAGGTCGTCCACCCGGCCCGCCGCCGCCGCCGCGAAGCGGTGGCGCGACAGCACCGCCACCTGGCACAGGCGGTCGTGCGAACAGTCGGCCCGGTAGGGGTACAGGTCGCCCAGGGTGGGCAGCACCTGGCGCCACTGGGGGTAGACCTCGGCCAGCAGCACCACGTCGGCCCTGAGCGCCCGCAACTGGCCCAGCACCGCGCCGATGTCCCGGTTGGCGTGCCACAGGTTCAGGCTGACCACGGTGATATGGCCCGGGTCATCCGGGCCGCGGTCGGCCAGGTCCACCAGGGCATAGGGCTGGATCGGCATCACCGGGCCCAGGGTGGCGCCGTTGACGGCCAGCAGCACCGCCCCCACGCCGCCCAGGCGGGCCCGCCGCAAGACCAGCCCCAGAACCAGCAGCAGGGCGCCGGCCAGCACGAACTGGACGCGGAAGTGGGGGAACAGGGCGAACGGCCAGCCCAGGGCGCCGGCGAATCCGGCCAGGCTGGCCAGCAGCAGCCCCAGGCCCGTGCGTTCCAGCAGGCGGATCGTGCGGTCCTTGCGGGAAAGGGCCTTGCGGGAAAGGGCCTGGCGGGAAAGGGCCTGGCGGGGCGGCGGGGGTGCCGTCACGGCCGGGCGCCGCCCATGGCCATGCGGACCAGCTTCAGGACCAGCAGCAGGGGCGGCGTGCCGTGCAGGACCAGGTCGAAGATGTCCACCGGCCGGGTCAGGGTGCCGGCGCCCAGCATGCGCAGCTTTTCCACCAGGTGCGGTTCCGGCAGGAACGGCGCCAGGCCCAGGCCCAGGGCGGCCAGGACGAGCAGCGACAGGGGCAGGCGGTCTAGCCAGGCGAGCATGGATGATCCAACTGAGGCGGGCCAACGGTGGCGAAGGCGATGGGGTCCACTCGGACATAATGCACCCGGCCGCCGACCACAATACGCCATGGATCAGGGGCCCGGGGCCGGTGATTTTTTTTCACCAAGTGCGATCGTCGCCGCAGTCGGCGCGGCCGCACCGGTGGCAGGATGAAACCTGGACAAGACCCCATACCGGGCTTCGCCTCGCGCGAAGGCCGCCCCGGCGCCGCTCCGCCCCCTCCGTCCGGCCACCGGACGGGAAACGGGGGGCCGGTTGCGCCGGACATCGGATTCTGGTCTGATGCGGCCGAGCCCTTTCTGCAAACGTTGGTAGCGGGGCCGGAAGACGTAATTGTTGGAGAGCGGTGCATGGGCCTAAGGCTGCGCTTCATCGGGTCGGGCGATGCCTTTGGCACCGGTGGCCGGTTCAACACCTGTTTCATGGTCGATGACGACCACGGACGGTTCCTCATCGACTGTGGCGCCTCGTCGCTGGTGGGGCTGAAGTCGCAGGGGTTTGAACCCAACGATATCGACACCATCCTGATCACCCACTGCCACGGCGACCACTTCGGCGGCCTGACCTTCTTCCTGATGGACGGCCAGTACCGGGGCAACCGGCAGACGCCGCTGACCATCGCCGGGCCGCCCGGCATCGGCCGGCGCATCACCGAGGTCTCCAACGCCCTGTTCCCCGGCGCCGGCGACACGGAATGGCGCTACCCGGTGCACATCGTCGAGCTGCAGGAGCAGGCCGACAACGCCGTGACCGGGCGCATCGTGCAGCCCCACCGGGTGGAACACCCCGTGGGCGACGTGCCGCCCTTCGCCCTGCGCGTCACCTCGTCGGGCCGCACGCTGACCTACACCGGCGACACCCAGTGGACCGACGCCCTGATCCCGGCCGCCAAGGGGGCCGACCTGCTGATCAGCGAGTGCTACTACGCCGACGACCGGTGCAACGGCCAGCACCTGAACTGGCCCACGCTGAGCACCAAGCTGGACGTCCTGGGCGCCAAACGCACCATCCTGACGCACCTGGGGCCGCAGATGCTGGCCCAGGTGGAAAGCCTGGGCGTGGAATACGCCCACGACGGCAAGGTGGTCGACTTGTGACGCCGGACCACGCCCGCCGGCTGGCCCGCTACAACGCCTGGGCCAACAAGCGGCTTTACGCGGCCTGCGCCCTGTTGCCCGAGAACGCCTACTACCAGGACCGGGGGGCCTATTTCGGGTCCCTGCACGGCACCCTGAACCACATTCTGGTGGGTGACCGGGCCTGGATGGGCCGCCTGACCAAGACCGACCCCCACCTGAAGTCCCTGGACCAGATCCTGTACGACACCTTCATGGCGCTGCGTGCCGCCCGCCAGGCCGAGGACGAGGCCATCGTGGCCTACACCGAAACCCTGAAGCCGGCCGACATGCGCCGGGTGGTGCGCTACCGGGCCATGGCCGGCACCCCCCACGAAGATCCCGTGGGGCTGATCCTGGCCCACATGTTCAACCACGGCACCCACCACCGGGGACAGGCCCACGGCCTGCTCAGCCAGGTGCCCATGGAACCCCCGGCCCTGGACCTGATCTTCTTCGTGCGCGAGGAGGAAAAGGCCGCGGCCCTGGAACAAGGCGACTAGGCCCATGGATGCCGTGTTCGGCGCCGATTTCCTGCTGACCGCCCTGGTGGTCGTCCTGGTGCCCGGCACCGGCGTGGTCTACACCCTGGCCCACGGCCTGGGCGGCGGTGCCCGGGCCAGCGTGGTCGCCGCCACCGGCTGCACCCTGGGCATCCTGCCCCACCTGGGGGCGGCCCTGGTGGGCCTGGCGGCGCTGCTGCACGCCAGCGCCCTGGCCTTCCAGGCGGTGAAGGTGGCCGGGGTGATCTACCTGCTGTACCTGGCCTGGATGACCCTGCGGGAAAAGGGCGCCCTGGCGGTGACGCCGGCCGAGAGCCCGCGCGACATCCATGCCGGGCGCATCGCCCTGGGCGGGTTCCTGGTCAACATCCTGAACCCCAAGCTGTCGATCTTCTTCCTGGCCTTCCTGCCCCAGTTCCTGTCACCCGATCAGGCCCAGGCAACGGCCACCATGGCCGCCATGGGGGGCGTGTTCATGGCCATGACCCTGGTGGTGTTCATCGG
>JAGREA010000085.1 GCA_020446745.1 Rhodobacterales bacterium
TCCTGCCCCGGGGCCAGGCGGCCCGGCGCCTGGGCCTGCTCGTCTTCCTTCTTCCGGTCCGAGAAGATGTCGGCCAGGATTTTGGCGATCTCGGTGGCCTTGCCGTTGTTCAGGTAATAGACGTACAGGTTCTGGCCCGCCGCCGTGCCCTTGTCCAGGCGGTCCACCCAGGTCTGCACCTCTTCCAGGTAGCGCGGCTTGGTGGAGACCACCAGCAGGGCATTCAGGCGCTTCACCGGCACCAGCTTGACCAGCCCGGCCAGGGGGCCGTCGGCGTCGCTGCCGAACACGGCGTCCAGCTCGCCGATCAGCGTTTCCGGCGATACGTGGGCCAGCGGGAAGATGCCCACCGACATGCCGGCCAGCCAGTCCACGTCGAAGATGGCCACGGTGTCCATCAGGCGCCGCAGCTCCTGGCTGTTGCCGGCCAGGATGATCAGGTTGCGGTCCAGGTCCACCCGCACCACGCCCTCGGGCGGCACGAAGGGGGCCAGCAGCTTGTCCATCTGGACGGCCGAAATGTACTGCAGCGGCACCACCTTCACCGCATAGCCCGGCGGCAGGGGCTCGAAGCCGGGCCCACCCAGCTCGGGCACGGTGTTGCCACGGATGGCCTCGTCGGCCGGCACCACCTTGTACACCCCCTGGTCGATCAGCAGGGCGGCGCCGTTCATGCGCAGGATGGTCTCCAGGGTGCCCAGCACCGCTTCCGTGGGCAGGGCCGACGTGGTCTGCAGGCTGACCAGGCCCTGCACCCGGGGGTCGTAGATGTAGCTGACCTTCAGGGTGTCGCCCAGGATGGTGCGCACCACGTCGCGCAGCTCGGCGTTCTCGAAATTGATCACCACCTGGCCCTGGCGCACGGTCACGGTGGCCTGGCGGTTGGCGCGGGGGCCCAGGAACTGGCCGGTGCCCTCGAAGGTGACGGTCCCGTCCTCCTCGGCGCCCTCGCGGACCACGGCCGGCGCCGGCGCCGAATCGGGCACCCCATCCGTGGCGCCGGACGGCGCCTTGGCGGCATCCTGGGGCCCGGCGGACATGACGCCGGAAACGGGGCGGTTTTCCTGGATGACGGTGCCCCGGTCCTCCATGACCTCGGCGCACGAGGTGACCAGCACCAGGCCGGCCAGGGACAGGCAGGTGGTCATGCCGAAGGCGCCCGGCCTGCCCGTGCGGCGGTTCCTGCCCTGACTCAACCTGGCCATGCAAACCCCCTTCTCAACCCCGCGAAGCCCCGCAGGACCCCGACGCGACTCGCCCATCGCGTCTCATGGCGCGTCCACAACGCCCGAATGTATAACGGTTTTTCTTGCCAGGACAAACCCTGTCTTGCGGTTTTCCGGCCTGGACCCGGCCTGGACCCGACCTGGACCCGACCTGGGGCTCACTCGGGGGCCGATCCCGGCGGGGCGGTGCGGATGCGCTGCGAGGGCACACGTGACACGTTCGGGTTGACGGCGGTCTTGGGCACCGCCTCGGGCCGGGGGGCCACGCCGCGCCCGCGCGAGGCGCTGCGCGGCGGCGCGGCCGGGGCCTGCTGGCGCACGGCCGGCACGTTGGCCTTGGGCGGATTGGCCCGTGGCGGATTGGGCCGGGGCGGGTTGGCGCCCTGGGCCTGGCGGCGGTCGTTGGGCGACACGATGTTGTCGCGCAGCAGCACCTGATCCACCACGTCGTCCTGGCGCAGGGTGATGGAATCGGCTTCCACCTTCTCCACCGTCCAGCCGGCCAGGGTGTCGCCCACGGACACCCGCAGCATGTCCGGACTGCGCTTGTCCTTGACCAGGGCGATGCTGCCCCCTTCGTCGATGATCACGCCGATCAGGCGGTACTGGCCGGTCTCGATCTCGGGCTCGGCCGGCGCCGCCTTGGCCACCGGCACCGGCGGCTCGGGCTTGGGCTCGGGCGGGCGCCGGGTGGGCGAGAACACGGGGCGGTTGGTGATCACGGCGAAGCGGCTGTCCGGCGGCAGGGGCTTGACCCGGGGCAGGTCCTGCACCGCCGCCTGGGCGGCCTGGGACGGCGACGTCTTGGGCGGCGGGGCCGCCGTTTCCATCAGCGGCATGGGCACCAGGCGGTCCACGACCCCCAGCACCGCGTCCTCGCCGGACCAGTAGGCGGTGCCGGCCACGGCCAGCGGTGGCGCGGCCAGGGCCAGGGTCAGCAGGGAGCGGGCCAGCATGCTCATGCCGGATCCCCCGCCCCGCCCCGGCGGTAGCCCTGGATTTCCAGGATCACCCGCAGGATCACCGCCCGCGTGGGGTCCAGAGTGCCCTTGCGGTGCTGGCCCGACACGACGCGGGTGTCCAGGTTGTCCACGAACAGGCGCGGCTCGCCGCTTTCCACGGCATAGAGCACCCGCTGCATGACCGGCACGGCGCCGGTGAACTGGACCCGGATGGCGATGCGGTCCAGCACCCCCTCGGCCACCGTGGGCAGGGTCTGCACGCTTTCCACGGTGCCGGCGGACTGGATGATGATCTGCTTCACCTGCTCCTGCAGGTTGGCCCCGGCCAGGGCCTCGCTGTCGCCGGGCAGCAGCTCGCTGTCCTTGGGCACGCGGGCCTCCAGGGCCTTCACCTGGGCCAGCAGCGGCGCCTTTTCCGCCGCCGTGCGGTTGAACCGGGCCAGGCGGAACGACAGGTCGGCGATGGACTTGTCATAGGCCTCGAAGGCATCCACCACCGGCAGCGCCACGGCGGCGCCCACCCCGCCGACCACGGCCAGCAGCAGGGCCAGGGCCACCAGGCGGCGGATCCACAGGGGCACGCTGGCGGGCATCAGCCGTCCCCTCCCGGTTCCAGGTCGGCGGAAATGTGGAAGCGTTCCGTCTGCGGCGTGGCGCCGCGGGTGACCGGGGCGCGGAACCGCACGTTGGCGAAGCGGTCCGACGCCTCCATCTCGGCCAGGATGCCCGAGGCCCGGGGCGAGTTGCCGTACAGCGTCATCTCGCCGTTGCGGATGGACATCTGCTCCAGCCAGGTGTCGTCGGGCAGGCGCCGCGTCACCTCGTCCAGGATCAGCACCGTCACCGGCACGGCTTGCTTGCGCCGCGCCAGGAACGAGGCCTCCTCGGTCAGCCGGTCCACCCGGTCGCGCAGCTTGATCACCGCGTCGGCCTTCAGCTTGGCCGCCGCCACCTCTTCGGTGAGCTGGCGTTCCGTCTCGGCCCGCTGCCACAGGGGGAAGGCCACCAGCCCCGCCACCAGCACCAGGTTGACCAGGGCCAGGCCCGTGTGCAGGCCGGTCCAGGTGCGGGCCGGCGCCGCCTGGCCCGTCTGGTGGTGCAGGTCGATCAGGTCGCGCCCGTCCTCGTCGCCCGTCTCGTCGCCCCCACCGTCGCTTTCGGCCCCGTCGATCTCGATATAGCGCGGCTGGGCGCCCAGGTCCGCCAGGCGCTGCATGATGGCGTCCACCCCGGCCCGGGGCAGGGCCAGCAGGCGCACGGAAAGTTCCCGCGCCGCCGGGTCGCGGCCCACCACCACGTGGTCGAAGTAGACCTGGCCGGCGGCATAGGGCGTCACCCGGTCCATGCGGGTGGCCAGCACGTCGCGCAGGTGGGCCTCGGCGGCCACGGGGAAGCGCATGTCCTTGCGCAGGGCCCGCATGTCGGGCAGGTGCAGGCCCAGGGGCAGGCGTTTGTGGCGGGCCAGCAGAGCGGCGGCGGCCCGGCGGTCGCCCTGGTCGCCGCCGGCCATCTGGAAGCCGCCCAGGGCCCGTGACTGGGCCCGGGCGCCGCGCCTGGTGATCAGGCGGATTTCCGCCTGGTCGCCGTGCAGGCTGATGACCAGGCGCTTGGCCGGCCGGGCCGCGCCGCGGGGGGCGGCGCCGACCATGCCGGCCAGCTCGCCGCGCCACCAGGACAGGAAGCCGCCCAGGCCGCCTCCGCCCCCATCGCCCATGCTGTTCGCGCGCAATGCCATGGCCTGTTCCGTTGGCCTGTTCCGTTCCGGGGCGCCGAAGGCGGGCCCCATACAACAGTCCCGTCCTGCCGAACAGGACGGGCCCCCACAAAATCACCCAAGATCATCGGCAATGCGGCGGGTAAAAACAAGACCCCCGCCCCGTTTCCCGGCCCCACCACCGGGCCTCGCCTTCGCCGGGGGGCCTCGCTATAAGAGTCCCATGGCCCCGCCTCCACCCCCCGCCGCGCTCCGCACGGCCCGCCAAGACCCCCGGCGCGAAGCCCGGCGCCAGGGCGGGTTCACCCTGTTGGAGGTGCTGGTGGCCATGGCCATCCTGGCGCTGTCCATGGGGGTGCTGCTGAAGGTGTTCACCGGTGCCCTGACCAATGCCGAGGTGGCCGACGGCGCCGGCCGGGCGGCGGCCCTGGCGGAATCCCTGATGGCCGGGGCCGGTACCGACCACCCGCTGGAGGACGGCGGCGCCTCGGGCAAACTGGACGATGGCACCGTCTGGCGCCTGACCATCACGGCGCGGCCCGACGCCAACGGCATCGACCAGCCCTTCGTGCTGTACGACGTGGAATCCCGGGTGACCTGGCAGGCGGCGGGGCGGCAGCGGGACACGGTGCTGCACAGCCTGCGCCTGGGGGCGCGGGAACCATGACCCCCCGCCCCACCCCTGCTCCCCGCCCCCGAACATCCGCCCA
>JAGREA010000086.1 GCA_020446745.1 Rhodobacterales bacterium
GCGCCGATACCGGCCCCGTCACCGCCTTCCTGGAAACCGTGCGGGCCCGGGGCATCCGCGACGCCCTGGAAACGGCCGACATCCCCGCGCCGTCCCGCGCCTTCACCGCCACCACCTTCGACATCATCGGCACCGGCCGCCCCCACGAGGTGGCCGCCGCCCTGGCCCTGGGGCGCGAGCACATCATCCCCGGCATGTTCCGCGCCATCCTGGCCCGCACCGGCATCGGGCCGGCCGATGCCCCCACCTTCCACGGCTACCTGAACCGCCACATCCACCTGGACGAGGACTTCCACGCCCCCATGTCGCTGAAGCTGCTGGCGGCGCTGTGCGCCGGCGACGGGGAAAAGGTCGCCCAGGCCCAGGCCGCCGCGCGGCGCGCCGTGGAGGCCCGCATCGCCCTGTGGGACGGGGTGCTGGCGGCCCTGGGGTAGGGTCGCCCTTCCGTGCCCTCCCTCTCCCTGAGGGCGAGGGATGAAGAGGGCGCGGCCTACACGTTGGAATCCGGTTCCGCCGCCTTGCGTTCGGCCATGAAGGCCAGCAGGGCCTCGTCCACGGCCGGGTCCATGGGCGGGGGCTCATAGGCCGCCAGCATGTCCTTGTAGATGCGGTTGGCCCGGGTGTAGGCGTCGGTGCGGCCCTCGGCGTCCCACTGTTCGTAGGAATTGTTGTCGGCCACGTTGGAGCGGTAGAAGGCGCTTTCGAAGTGGGCCTGGGTGTGGGCCGAGCCCAAATGGTGGCTGCCCGGCGGCACCTGGCGGATGGCGTCCATGGCCTGGCCGGCTTCCGACAGGTCCACGCCTTCGGCCAGCACCCGCATGGCGCCCAGCTGGTCGGCGTCCAGGATGAACTTCTCGAACCCGGCCACCAGCCCGCCTTCCAGCCAGCCCGCCGCGTGGAGCACGAAGTTGACCCCCGACAGCAGGGTCGGCAGCAGGGTGTTGGCGCTTTCATAGGCCGCCTGGGCGTCGGGGATCTTCGATGCCGTCAGCGAGCCGCCGGACCGGAACGGCACGCCCACCCGCCGCGCCAGCTGGGCGGCGGCGGACAGCAGCAGGATGCCTTCCGGCGTGCCGAAGGTGGGGGCGCCGGACTGCATGGAGATGGAGCTGACGAAGGTGCCGAAGATCACCGGCGCGCCCGGCCGCACCAGCTGGGTGAAGGCCATGCCGGCCAGGGCCTCGGCCAGCAGCTGGGCCAGGGTGCCGGCGGCGGTCACCGGGCTCATGGCGCCCGACAGGATGAACGGCGAGATGACGCAGGCCTGGTTGGCCGCGGCGTACACCCGGGCCGCGCCCAGCATGGTGCCGTCGTACACCAGCGGCGCGTTGGAATTGATCAGGTTGACCATCACCGCCTGGCGGTCCACCGCCTCGGCACCGAACACGATTTCCGCCATGCGCACCGAATCGGCGGCCCGCTGGGGCGCCGTCACCGAGCCCATGAAGGGTTTGTCGGAATAGCGCAGGTGGCTGTAGACCATGTCCAGGTGGCGCTTGTTCACCGGCAGGTCCACGGGTTCGCACACCGTGCCGCCCGAATGGTGCAGCCCCGGATGCAGGTAGGCCAGCTTCACGAAATCGCGGAAGTCCTCGATGGTGCCATAGCGCCGGCCCCGTTCCAGGTCGCTGACAAAGGGCGGGCCGTACACGGGGGCGAACACCGTGTGGTCGCCGCCGATCTCGACATCGTTTTCCGGGTTGCGGGCGTGCTGGATGAAGCGCGAAGGCGCC
>JAGREA010000087.1 GCA_020446745.1 Rhodobacterales bacterium
CGGCGCCGGCGAGAGCGGCGGCATCAACGACCCCGCCTACCTGGCCAACCTGGACCGGTTCGTCACCTGGCTGCGGGCCCAGCCCGAGGTCACCCACGTCAACGCCCTGCCCGACATCATCAAGCGCCTGAACAGGAACATGCACGGCGACGACCCGGCGGCCTACAACCTGCCCGAGGACCGCGAGTTGTCGGCCCAGTACCTGCTGCTGTACGAGATGTCCCTGCCCTACGGCCTGGACCTGAACAACCAGATCAACGTGGCCAAGTCGGCCACCCGGGTGGTGGTCACGGTGAAAAGCCTGACCACGGTGCAGCTTCGGGCCTTCGCCGCGCGCACCCACGCCTGGCAGCGCGACAACGCCCTGGAACCCATGTACGCCGAGGCCACGGGCACGGCGATCATGTTCGCCTACATTTCCCAGCGCAACATCATCAGCATGCTGTTCGGCACCACGGCGGCCCTGGTGCTGATCTCGCTGACCCTGGTGGTGGCCCTGCGCAGCTTCAAGCTGGGGCTGGTCTCCATGGTGCCCAACCTGGCGCCGGCGGTGGTCACCTTCGGCACCTGGTCGCTGTTCGTGGGCGAGGTGGGGCTGGCCTCGTCGGTGGTCACGGCCACCAGCCTGGGGCTCATCGTCGACGCCACGGTGCACTTTCTTTCAAAGTACATCCGCGCCCGGCGCGAACACGGCGACAGCCCCGAGGACGCCGTGCGCTATGCCTTCCACACCGTGGGCACGGCGCTGTGGGTGACCACGGCCATCGTGGTGCTGGGCTTTTCCGTGCTGGCCCTGTCGGACTTCACGGTCAACGCCTCCATGGGCCTGATGACCGCCTTCGCCGTGGCCTCGGCCCTGATCATCGACTTCGTCATGCTGCCGCCGCTGCTGCTGGCCGTGGACCGCCGGCGCGACTTCGTCCGCCCCCGGCCCGACACCGAAAAAGGAGACGCCCATGCGCCCGCTTAAGTCCGCCGCCCTGGCCCTGCTGGCCATCGGCATCGCCCTGCCCGCCCTGGCCCAGACGCCCCAGGAGAAGGGCCTGGCCATCGCCGAGGAGATCGACCGCCGCGACACCGGCTTCGGCGACCAGCAGGCCGACCTGAAGATGCTGCTGAAGAACGCCCACGGCGAGACCAGCGAGCGGGTGCTCAGCCAGTCGGTGCTGGAGATGCCGGACCGCGACGTGGGAGACAAGACGCTGATCGTCTTCACCCAGCCGCGCGACATCGACGGTACGGCCATGCTGACCCACACCAAGATCCTGGACCCCGACGACCAGTGGCTGTTCCTGCCGGCCCTGAAGCGGGTCAAGCGCATCTCGTCGGCCAACAAGTCGGGGCCCTTCATGGGTTCGGAATTCGCCTACGAGGACCTGGTGTCGTTCGAGGTGGACAAGTACGCCTATACCTACCTGAAGGACGAACCCTGCGGCGCCCTGACCTGCTTCGTGGTGGAACGGCGCCCCCGGTACGAGAATTCCGGCTACACCCGCCAGGTCACCTGGGTGGACCAGCAGGAATACCGGATCTGGAAGGTGGACTTCTACGACCGCAAGGACGACCTGCTGAAGACCCTGACCTTCGACGGCTACAAACAGTACCTGGACAAGTTCTGGCGCGCCGACACCCTGACCATGGTGAACCACCAGAACGGCAAGTCCACGGTCCTGGTCAGCGACAACTACCGCTTCCGCGTCGGCCTGAAGGACAGCGACTTCCAGAAGGGCAAGCTGAAGCGCATCCGGTAAGGCCCGTCACCCGGCACCAACCCTTCGAGACGGCCCTGCGGGCCTCCTCAGGGTGAGGTTTTTCAATATGTTAGGCCTCATGCTGAGGAGCGCCGAA
>JAGREA010000088.1 GCA_020446745.1 Rhodobacterales bacterium
CGGCGCTCCCATGGGGGATTTCCCCATGGGGGCGCCGCCATCCCATCAGGCGGATCAAGAAACGGGAACGCGGCATGCTGACCGTCGTCATCTTCGCCGGGCTGATCGGCCTGGTTCTGCTGGGCGTGCCCATCGCCGTGGCCATGGGCATGACCGCCATCCTGGTGCTGGTGTTTTCCGGCGACGCCTTCGTCCTGCCCATCATGGCGCAGCGCATGTATTCGGCCACCACCGGGTTCACCCTGCTGGCCATCCCGTTCTTCATCCTGGCCGGCAACCTGATGAACACGGGCGGCATCACCAACCGCATCTTCGCCTTCGCCCTGGCCCTGGTGGGGCACCTGCGGGGTGGCCTGGGCCACGTGAACGTGGTGTCGTCGATGATCTTTTCCGGCATGTCCGGGGCCGCCGTGGCCGATGCCGCCGGCCTGGGCGTGGTGGAAATGGAGGCCATGACCAAGAACGGCTACCCGCGGGAATTCTCGGCCGCCATCACCGCGGCCTCGTCCACCATCGGGCCCGTGGTGCCGCCGTCCATTCCCTTCGTCATCTACGGCAGCATCACCGGGGTTTCCATCGGCAAGCTGTTCCTGGCCGGCTTCATTCCCGGCGCCCTGATGGGCCTGGCCATGATGGTGGGCATCTATTTGATCTCGCGGCGGCGCCACTTCCCCCTGCGCGAGCGAGCCTCGCTGCGGACCCTGCTGTGGACGTTCAAGGAAGCCTTCCTGGCCCTGATGATGCCGGTGATCATCATCGGCGGCATCCTGGGCGGCCTGTTCACGCCCACCGAGGCGGCGGTGGTGGCCTCGCTCTACGCCTTCATCGTCGGCGGCTTCGTGTACCGGGAAATCCGCCTGAAGGACCTGCCGGACATCATCTGGACCACCGTGGAGCAGAGCGTGAAGGTGCTGTTCATCATCTCGGCCGCCGGCTTCTTCGGCTGGATGATGGTGCTGCAGAGCATCCCCGAACAGGTGATCCACGGCCTGACGGAGCTGACCTCGTCGCGCACCTCGCTGATCCTGATCGTGCTGTTCGTGCTGATCGTCCTGGGCTGCTTCCTGGAAGGCATCGCCGTGCTGGTCATCACCATCCCGGTGTTCATGCCGCTGATCGCCGAATTCAACATCGACCCCGTGCAGTTCGGGGTGATCATGACGCTGTGCTCCATGCTGGGCCTGCTGACGCCGCCGGTGGGCATGAGCCTGTACGCCGTGGCCTCCATCAGCAACGTGCCGGTGGGCAAGCTGAGCGTCGAGCTGATCCCCTATCTGCTGGGCATCTTCGTGGTGCTGCTGATCATCAGCTTCGTGCCCGAGGTGTCCCTGTGGCTGCCCAACCTGTTGATGCCGGAGTAGGGGAGAGCGCCATGGGAGCCCTGTTGAGAAACCTGGACCGCATCCTGGGCGCGTTCCTGCAATGGATGTGCATCCTGTGCTTCCTGGGCCTGATGGGCATCCTGTCGGGGGTGGTGCTGATCCGCTTCTGGCCCGTCGCCAAGCTGAGCTGGTCCGACGAGGTGATCCAGTTCCTGATGGCCTGGCTGGTGTTCCTGGGGGCCGCCGCCCTGTGGCGGGCCAAGGCCCACTTCCGCATCGAGGCCCTGCTGCACGTGTTCGAAACCTGGCGGTTCGGCCCGCTCATCGGCCTGGCCATCGAACTGGTCTCGGTGGCCTTCATCATCCTGTTCACCTACTACAGCTACGAGCTGACCGTGGCCGCCCACGACGTGTCGCCCATCCTGTCCCTGCCGCGGCACCTGTGGTACGCGGCCATGCCCTTCAGCGGGGTGATCATGGTGGGCTATTCCCTGGCCCACGGGGTGGGGATGGTGCGCCGGGCGTTCCGGCGTCCCGCCGTTGAACCCGACCCGCCGAAATAAACCGGGGGCGCCGCGTGGCGCCCCCGGGGTGCCGGCCGGATGGAGGGCCGGTTACAGGGTCTTGGTGCAGTAGTACCAGTCCTTGCACTCGTAGCCCTCGGCCAGGCGCTTGGCGGCGTCGGCGGCGGTGGCCGGCGGCGGCACGATGACCGGTTCGCCGGGCTGCCAGCCGGCGGGCGTGGCCACCTTGTTGGCGTCGGACGTCTGCAGGGCCTTCACCAGGCGCACGAACTCGGGGATCGAGCGGCCGTTGGACATGGGGTAGTAGACCATGGCCCGCAGCACCCCTTCCGGATCGATGATGAAGGTGGCCCGCACCGCCGAGGTGTCGGAAGCGCCCGGCTGGATCATGCCGTAGGCGTTGGCCACCTTCATGTTCAGGTCGGCGATGATGGGGAAGGTGATCTCGACCCCGAAGTTGTCCTTGATGTTCTTCTCCCAGGCGATGTGGGAGAAGATGCTGTCGATGGACAGGCCCAGAAGCTCGGTGTTCAGGGTCTTGAACTCCGCGGCGGCCTGGGCGAAGGCCATGAATTCCGTGGTGCAGACCGGGGTGAAGTCGGCCGGGTGCGAGAACAGCACCAGCCACTTGCCCTTGTAGTCGTCCAGGGTCTTCACGCCGTGGGTCGTGGGGGCCTCGAAGTCGGGCGCGCGTTCGTTCAGGCGGGGCATGGCGGGGGAGGCGGTGTCGGGCATCTTGTTCTTCCTTTTTCGGGTTTCGCTTTTGCCGTTCCGGGGCCCATCCCCGGGCGGCGCCGGCGTTCAATTCATTAGATGATGCTAATATATACGAATTGGAATTATTGTAAAAATGATAATGGTGAAGTTTGTGATCGATTCGGACGATCAATAGCGGTGGGCTGTCATGCCGTTCGGGCAGGGGTCCGTTTCGCCCTTTCCGGCGCCCGCGGCCCCCGCGTCCACCAACCGCCGCCCCCGCATACGCCACCCGCCGCCCC
>JAGREA010000089.1 GCA_020446745.1 Rhodobacterales bacterium
CGCTGCCGTTCCTGCTGGACCACATCAACCTGTGGCTGCTGGAGGATGGCGACGGCTGGACCGTGGTGGACACGGGCGTGGCCACCGACGCGGTGAAGGACGCCTGGCGGGCCCTGTTCGCCGGGCCCCTGGCCGGACGCCTGGCCAAGCGCATGATCGTCACCCACTTCCACCCCGACCACATGGGCCTGGCCGGCTGGCTGGAGGAGGCCTTCGACGTGCCCCTGTCCACGTCCCTGGGGGAATGGGCCTTCGGGCGCATGCTCTATTGGGACGACGCCCCGGACACGGTGGAGATGTTCTGCGCCTTCTACGGCCGGGCCGGGTTCGACCGCACCATGCGCCAGGTGGTGCGCGACCGCGGCAACCCCTATCCCGAGCGGGTGGCGCCGCTGCCCAACCAGTTCATCCGCCTGCAGGACGGCCAGACGGTGACCATCGACGGGCGGGCCTGGCGGGTCATCGTCGGCACCGGCCATTCGCCGGAACACCTGTGCCTGCACTGCCCCGAACTGAACGTGCTGATCTCGGGCGACCAGGTGCTGCCGCGCATCAGCCCCAACGTGAGCGTGTGGCCCCACGAGCCCGAGGCCGATCCCCTGCGCCTGTTCCTGGACAGCCTGCCCAAGTTCAGCGGCCTGCCCGACGACGTGCTGGTGCTGCCCAGCCACGACCGGCCGTTCCGCGGCCTGCACGGGCGCCTGGACGCCCTGGCCCATCACCACGACCAGCGCCTGGCCGACGCCCTGGACGCCTGCGTGCGGCCGTGCACGGCCCTGGACATCCTGAAGGTGCTGTTCCGGCGCGAGATGGACACCCACCAGAAGATCTTCGCCATCGGCGAAGCCCTGGCGCATCTTCACTTCCTGATGGGGCAGGGGCTGGTGACCCGGCGCCGCGACGGCGCCGTGGACCTGTACCAGCGGGCATAAAAAAAACGCCGGCGGTGCCGCCGGCGCCGGGTGCCTAGAAGGTGGCCACCGCCTTGATGGGCAGGTCCTCCCGCGGCATCTCCACCTGCCCGCAGTACAGGCCGTAGAGCGTCTCGATCACCGCGTTGGCCTCGGGGCCGGCCAGGGAGTAGTAGATGGTCTGGGCCGACCGGCGGGTCTTCACCAGGTCATCCCGGCGCAGCCGCGCCAGGTGCTGGGACAGCGCCGATTGCGACAGGCCGATGATCTCTTCCAATTCCCCAACGCACTTTTCGCCCTTGGTGAGCTGACACAGGATCATCAGCCTGTGCTGGTTGCTCATCGCCTTCAAAAGCACGCTGGCGCGCCGGGCGTTTTCCTGAAGTCTTTCAAGTTCCATGGCTATATGTACCAATTCTGGGTCCGTGTCTTCCAATCCACGGCTCAGGCGTCGTCTTGCCGCGACGTCATTGGGGGACCAACGTTCATGCCCCCCGCGCAACGGCCCTAAAGGTCTCGCGCGTGGATCCCGCTGCTGCTTACTGGCGGAATCTCTGACTCCCTCCCAAGGATCAGATCCGTTGTATTCAATAATCATAATGTATACAAGGAAGTGGTCCACGACCAGCGTTATTTTCCACATCATGTTGCAGGGCACCATGGACGCCCGCTGGCAGGGTGTGGAATCGGGGTGAAATCCACGCTGGACAAGGTCCCGGCGAGGGCTCATATCTATCGGGAAACACGCCTCTTTCCCAGGCCATGGGGAGACGGGTTCCGCAAGCCACAGGCCCCAGCATGCCGGGACGGACCCGCGCCGTACCGCTGTCGCCCCCGCCCGGGCGGCAAAATCCGTGCTGCACTGCAGCACAAAACGCAACGAAAAACCGGGGTCGCGAACCGGCGACCCGTGGGAGAATCGACACCATGGCGAAGGAAACACTGGATGTCCGGGGCATGAGCTGCCCGCTGCCCATCCTGCGGGCCACCAAGGCGATGAAGGAACTGATCCCCGGCGACCTGCTGACCGTGCTGGCCACGGACCGCGACGCGCCCCAGGATTTCGTGTCCTATTGCGATGTCACCGGCAACGAGCTGGTGGACACCCGGGAAGACAACGGCATCTACGTGATCGTCCTGCGGCGCACCTGACCGGCGCGCCGCCCCACCACCCGGGGCCGCCCCTCGGGGCCGCCTATTCGGCGGCCTCGCCCACGGGTTTCGGCGCCGCGGACCCTTCGGGCATCTTCAGCGACGCCGACACCAGGTTCAGCAGCGGCGGGATGATCAGCAGGGTCAGCACCGCCGACAGCGACAGCCCCCCCACCACCACCGAGCCCAGGCCCCGGTACAGTTCCGACCCGGCGCCGGGGAACACCACCAGCGGCAGCATGCCGAAGATGCTGGTCAGGGTGGACATGAAGATGGGCCGGATGCGGTTGCGCGTGGCCGCCGTGATGGCGTCGGTCAGGTCCATGCCGTCCTTGCGCATGTGGTGCAGGGTCTGGTGCACCAGCAGGATGGCGTTGTTGACCACGATGCCGATCAGGATCACGAAGCCCAGCAGGGTCAGCATGTCCAGGGACTGGCGCACGAAGATGTTCAGGATCGACAGCCCGGCCACGCCGCCGGCCGTGGCCAGGGGCACCGACAGGATGATGATCAGCGGCAGGATGAAGCTTTCGAACAGCACGGCCATGACCAGGTAGACGATGGCCACGGCCACCGCCAGGTCCCACACCATGTGATCCCAGGCTTCCGTCAGCTTGTCGGCCGTGCCGGCCAGGCGCATGGTCACGCCGGCCGGCAGGCCCTTTTCGTACAGCGGCGCGATCACGTCGTCGCGCAGCACGTCCATGGCCGCTTCCAGGGGGATGTCGGGGGCCGGGCGCAGGCCCAGGCTGACCGTGCGCTGGCGTTCGATGTGGCGGATCTCGGTGGGGCCCGAGGTGACCTCCACCTGGGCCAGGGAGCTGACGGGCAGGATCTTGCCCTCGCCGGTGACCAGGGGGATGAAGCCGATGCCCTGGGTCTCGTCGATCTCCTTCAGGTTGCCCTTCAGCACCAGGTCGATGCGTTCGCCGTCCACGGTGATCTCGGCCACCCGCAGGCCGTCGTTGAAGGCGTCCACCGTGTTGCCGAAGTCGCGGGCCGAAATGCCGTTGTCGGCCAGGCGCAGGGGGTCGGGGATCACCCGCACCTCGGGCGCGCCCAGTTCCAGGCCCGGCTGGGGCCGAAGCTGGTTGCCGTTCTCGCGGGGCAGCTTGCGGTTGATGATCTGGGTGGCGTCGATGGCCACGTCCAGCACCTTTTCCAGGTCGGCGCCCGAAATGTTCAGGTCGATGGACCGGCCCGAGCCGATGGAACGGCCGAACAGGGACGGCTGGAACACCACGCCGAAGGTGCCCGGTTCGCGGAACACCGGCTTGCGGATCACCGGGATCAGCTCGGCGGCCCGCTGGGGGTCCACGGCGCGGGCGCCGACGAAGGTGGAGGTGGACCGGGCGACGAAGAAGAAGCGGTCCATCTTGGGCGCCTCGCCGGGGCCGGAATCGGGTTCGCCCTCGTTCACCCACAGGTGCTTCACGGCGTTTTCCACGTCGCTGGCGATGTCGGCCGCGGTGTCCAGGTTGTAGCCCGGCGGCGGCTGCAGGATGCCCAGCACCAGGTTGCGGTTGCCTTCCGGCAGGTATTCCAGCTTGGGCAGGAAGATCCAGGTGCCCAGGCCCGTGGCGCCGCACACCACCAGCACCACCAGGGCCGACAGGGCCTTGCTGCTGGTCACCCGCTGGGTGAAGGCGGCGGCGCCGTGCACGAAGGCGCTGGCCAGGCCGTCGATCACCGGCAGGCGCCAGGGTTCCTTGGGCGCGCCGCGCAGCAGGCGGTTGGACAGGGCCGGGATCACCGTGATCGCCACCACCAGGGACAGGATCACGGCCACCGAGATGGCCACGGCGATGTCGCGGAAAAGCTGGCCGATTTCCAGCTTCATGACCAGGATGGGGGCGAACACCAGCACCGTGGTCAGGGCCGACACCAGCACCGCGCTCCACACCTGTTCGGCGCCGAACTGGGCGGCCTCGCGCACCGGCCGGCCTTCCTGACGCAATCGGAAAATGTTTTCCAGCACCACGATGGCGGCGTCCACCACCATGCCCACGGCGAAGGCGATGCCGGCCAGGGAGATCACGTTGATGGTCCGCCCCAGGGCCGCCATGGCCACGAACGAGCCCACCACCGACACCGGAATGGCCAGCGACACCACCAGGGTGGCCGGGCCCGAGCGCAGGAACAGCAGCAGCACGATGGCGGCCAGCGTGCCGCCCACCCAGATGTTCTGCTGCACCAGGTCGATGGCCGAATTGATGTAGACCGTTTCGTCGTACACCTGCGACAGGGTCAGCCCGGCCTCGGGCAGCACGAACCTGTTCAGGTCGGCCACCGCCTCGCGGATGCCGCGCATGGTCTCGATCACGTTGGCGCCGGTCTCGCGCACGGCGTTCAGCACCAGGGCCTGCTCGCTCTTGTCGCGGATGCTGGCCGTGGGCTTCTCGTAGCCGAACCGCACGTCGGCGATGTCGCCCACGGTGACCCGCGCGATGCCGCCCGATATGGGGTCCTTGATGCTGCGCAGGACCACGGCCCGCACCTGGGCCAGGGTGGTCAGCTCGCCTTCCGTGCGCACCACGTAGCTGCGCTTGCCCTCGTCCACGTCGCCGGCCGAGACCGAGGCGTTGGCCTGGCGCAGGGCGGCCACCACGGCCGGCACGGTCAGGCCGTAGCGGGCCATGCGGTCGGGGTCCACGAACACGTGCATCTCGCGCAGGGCGCCGCCGAAGAAGTTCACCTGCGACACCCCGGGCACGCGCTCCAGGCTGTCCTGGATCACGTCCTCCACGAAGTCGCCGAAGGTGTGGATGGGCCGGGTGTTGCCGGGCAGGCGCCGCAGCGAGAACCAGGCGATGGGGTTGTCCTCGCTGCCGGCCGTGTCCAGGGTCGGCTCGTCGGCCTCGTCGGGGTAGCCGTTCACCCGGTCCAGGCGGTTGGCCACCAGCAGCAGGGCCTTGTCCATGTCCGTGTCGATGCTGAATTCCAGCGACACGGTGCCGCTGCCCCGCTGTGACCGGCTGGACATCTCGTCCAGGCCTTCCAGGCCGCGGAACACCTCCTCCTGGCGGTTGACGATCTCGCGCTCCACCTCGGCCGGGGCGGCGCCCGACCAGGTGGTGCGCACCGAGATCACCGGCTTGCGCACGTCGGGGATCAGCTGGATGGGGATGACCTGCAGGGCCAGCAGGCCGAACATCACGGTCATCAGCACCGCCGCAATGACGGCGATGGGGCGCTCGATGGCCAGGCGGATCACGTTCATGGGGCGGGCGTTCCGGTCA
>JAGREA010000090.1 GCA_020446745.1 Rhodobacterales bacterium
CTTGCCTTCCACCCGCCGTTTCTTGCTGGACAGGGTGGGCCGGGTGCGCACGCGCGGCCGCGGCGCCTCCAGCGACCGGCGCAGCATTTCCGTAAGGCGTTCAATGGCATCGCGCCTATTCGCCTCTTGGGTGCGATGGCGGCGGGCGTCCAGAACCACCACGCCCTCGGCCGTCATGCGGCGCCCGGCGATGGTCGCCAGGCGCGCCCGGGCCGGGCCGTACAGGCCCGGGCAGCGGTTGGGATCGAACCGCAGTTGCACGGCCGTCGAAACCTTGTTGACGTTCTGCCCCCCCGGGCCCCCGGCCCGCACGAAGGCGAACTCCAGGGCCTCGTCAGGCACGCTCAGGCGGTCGGAGATCCACAACATGGACCCCTTATAACGCAAAAAAGCCCGGGCGGGGGCCCGGGCCTTCGCCTATGCCGGTGCGGAAGGCGGCGGTCAGGCCGCCTCCTCGATGGGCAGGTCCAGCTGCTCGGCCACCAGGGCCAGGCGCTCGCCATAGACCTCGGACAGGTCATCGGGCTGGGCGGCCAGCTTTTCGGTCAGCGCGCGGTAGGTCTCGATGGCCTCGAAATCCTTGTCTTCCTCGATCAGCGTGGCCAGTTCGTCCAGCAGCTTGTCGAGGACTTCGTCTCTTTCAACGATGGTCATTGTTGTTGTTCCTTTTTCGGTAATGTCTTCGTTCTGGTGATGTCGGTTCGGGGGGGTGGGGGTCATCCACCGGTACGGGATACGGTTCGGGGGTACGCTACGGGGCACGTTTCGGGGCACGTTTCGGGTCATGGGGCACGGACCCGTCCTTGGATCCGATATCACAATTATATTAGGTTTTTCTGATATTGCAAGTGCTGCCTTGTCAGGTCGCGCGTTCGTGATACACAGGACGGCAGCGTCCCCGCCGCCGCCCGCCCACAGGAGGTCCCATGCCCCACGCCTTCTACGCCCCCACCCCCGGCCACGAGACCGTGTTTTCCGTTTCCGCTTCGTCCCTGAAGTTCGGGGCCGGCTGCCTGGGCGAGCTGGGGGCCGATGCCCGGGCCATGGGCATGCAGCGGGTGGCCCTGTTCACCGACCGCCACGTGAAGGATACGGCGCCCGGCGCCCGGGCCCTGGAAAGCCTGCAGCGGGCCGGCCTGGACGTGGCCGAGTTCACCGCCACCAAGGTGGAACCCACGGACGGCTCGTTCAAGGAAGCCATCGCCTTCGCCCAGGACGGCGGGTTCGACGGCTACGTGTCCCTGGGCGGCGGGTCGGTCATGGACACGGCCAAGGCGGCCAACCTGTACGCCACCCATCCGGCCGATTTCCTGGATTACGTGAACGCGCCCATCGGCGGCGGGCGGCCGGTGCCGGGCCCGGTGCGGCCCCACATCGCCTGCCCCACCACCTGCGGCACCGGCAGCGAGATGACCGGCGCCGCCATCTTCGACCTGGTGGCGCAGCAGGTGAAGACGGGCATCTCGTCGGTGCAGTTGAAGCCCACCCTGGCGGTGGTGGACCCGGAAACCAGCTATTCCCTGCCCGCCGGCGTGGTGGCCTCCACCGGCTTCGACGTGTTCACCCACGCCATCGAAAGCTACACCGCGCGACCCTACACCCGCCGCGAGGCCGCCGCCGACCCGCGCCAGCGCCCCGTGTACCAGGGCGCCAACCCGTGGAGCGACATCGGCGCCATGCAGGCCATCCGGCTGGGCGGCGCCTACCTGGTGCGGGCCGTGGCCGACGCCGCCGACCACGAGGCCCGCGACGGCCTGACCTTCGCCTCGGCCCTGGCCGGCCTTGCCTTCGGCAACGCCGGGGTGCACATCCCCCACGCCATGTCCTATTCCGTGGCCGGCATGAACCACAGCTTCGTGGCCGCCGGCTACGAGGGCGACAACCCCATGGTGCCGCACGGCATTTCCGTGGTGCTGAACGCCCCGGCGGCGTTCCGCTTCACCGCCCCC
>JAGREA010000091.1 GCA_020446745.1 Rhodobacterales bacterium
CTTCACCGCGCCCCGGTCCACCTTCAGGCGGGCCAGCAGGCGGGCCAGGCCGTATTGCGGATGGCTGGGCGGCAGGTCGGCCCAGGCGGCGTCGGGCGTGTCCCGGTCCAGGCCCGGCAGCACCACGCAGCCCTGGGGCAGGCGGGCCACCCGGTCCAGCAGGTCCGCCGTGGCGGGGATGGAACCGGTGGTGCCGGCGGCGATCACCGGAAAGGCCGGCGGGTCGCGGTGCCAGGCCTCGGCCTGGCGTTCCAGCAGCCGGTTGCGGCGGTCGGCGGCGTCCAGCGCGCCGCGTTCGGCCAGCACGCCGGGCCAGTGTTCCGTCAGCACGGTCAGGAAGGCCAGGGTGTCGCCCCAGTGGGTGGCGTAGTCCTGGGGCGCCAGGTCGGCCAGTTGGGCGAAGTCCAGGCGTTCCGTGCGCACCTGGTCCAGCAGGCGGGCCAGCTCGGCGGCCAGGCGGGCGGCCTGTTCGGGCCGGGTGTCGTCGCCCTGGCGCTGGCGGATCAGCCGGGCCAGCAGCAGTTGGCGGGTCAGGCCCGCCAGGGCCGGGGGCAGGTCGAGGGCGCCCTCGCCGTCGGCATCTCCAGCGCCCTCCCCTTCCGACAGGACCAGCTCCTCCTCGTCCATCTCGCCCAGGGCGGTCAGGCGGGGCAGCAGCAGGGGCCGGCCGCCGCTTTGCCGCAGGAAGGCCTCGCGCAGGGCCCGGCAGGCGCGCTGGGTGGGCAGCAGCACCCGCATGGCCGACAGGGCCTGGGGGTCGGCTCCGGCCCGGTCCAGCAGGCCGGCGGCCAGGGCATCGACGAAGGGCGTCCCCGGCGGGATCGTGTACAGCGCCGGGGGGGCCCGGTCGGTCATCGGCGGCGGGTTTCCGGCCAGCGGATGTTCAGGTAGGTCTCGGCTTCGGCCAGACCTTCGGGCGTGCCCACGTGGAACCATTCGCCGTCGTGGATCAGGCCATACAGGCGCCCGTCCTCGATGGCCCGGTCATAGAGCAGGTTCAGCGAGAACGGGCCCTTGGGCACGTTCTTGAACAGGCGCGGGTGGAGGATCTGCACCCCGGCGAACAGGTAGGGGCAGTCCTCGCTTTCCGGGCGCCGGGTCAGGCGACCCAGGGGATCGATCAGGAAGTCCCCCCGACCCGTGTAGCCGAAGGCGTAGACCGTGGCATGGAGCAGCAGCAGGGCGTCCATCTCGCCGGCATCCCAGCGCCGGGCCAGGCGCAGCAGGGCCGATTCATAGCCGTTCAGCCACATGACGTCGGCGTTGGCGGCGAAGAAGGGGTTCGGGCCCAGCAGCGGCAGGGCATGGGCGATGCCGCCGCCCGTTTCCAGCAGGGTTTCCTCGGGCGACAGCAGGATGGCCGGCTTCTTGCGCTGGCGCAGGTGCTGTTCCACCAGGTGGCTCAGGTGGTGGGTGTTGACCACCACCTTGGTGACGCCCGCCTCGTCGAACCGGTCCAGGGTGCGGTCGATGAGCGTCTGCTCGCCCACGGTGACCAGGGGCTTGGGCAGGCGGTCGGTGATGGGCCGCAGGCGCTTGCCCAGGCCGGCGGCCAGGACCATCCCGGTCTTGGGCATGTCTTTGGTGATCTTGTCGGCGGCTAGGGTGTGCATGGGGCTTGGGCCTTCCGGGACTCCGCGCCGGGCGGGGCGGCGCGGTTACGGGATGGTATGTGATGGTCCAGCCAACGGGCAAGGGGGGCCAGGGCGGGATCGGCCGCGGCGCGCTCCAGCAGGCGCCACAGGCGGGCCATGTGCCGCATGTAGCCGGGCTTGCCGTCGCGCTTCCACAGGCGGGTGAAGATGCCGATCACCTTGGCGTGGCGCTGCGCCCCCAGCACCCGATAGGCGGCCAGGAAGGCTGCCCGGTCGGTGCCCGGACGGGCCGCCAGGTAGCGCTCGATCATGGCCCCGGCCAGGGCCTCGGGCACGTCGCGGCGGGCGTCCTCCAGCAGCGACACCAGGTCATAGGCCGGGTGGCCGGCCAGGGCGTCCTGGAAATCCAGCAGGCCCAGGGACGCCACCCCGGGGCGGTCGGGCAAGACCATCAGGTTGTCGGGGAAGAAGTCCCGCAGTACCAGGGTGGGCGGGCCGGCCAGGGCCGGGCCCAGCACCGCCTTCCAGGCGTCCACATAGTCGGCCCGCACGGCCGGCGCCGTGGGCCGGCCCAGGGCGGCGGGCAGGAACCAGTCGGTCAGCAGGCAGGCCTCGCGCAGCAGCGGTTCCAGGTCATAGGGTGGCACGCCGGCCCCGGGCAGGGCCGCCGGGCCGTGATCGTGCAGGGCCGCCAGGCCGTCCACGGCCAGGGTATAGAGCGGTTCCGGGTCGGCGCCGTCGGCCAGCAGGCGGGCCATCAGGCCGTCGCCCAGGTCCTCGATCAGCAGCAGGCCCGCCGCCGGGTCCTCGGCCAGGATCTCCGGGGCGCTCAGGCCCAGGCCCCGCAGGTGGCGGGCGATGGCGGCGAAGGGGCGCACGTCCTCCTGCGGCGGCGGGGCGTCCATCAGCACGGCCCGGGCGCCCCCCTGCCCCTCCAGCCGGTCGTAGCGGCGGAACGAGGCATCACCGGCCAGGAACCCGCGCCGGGCGGCGCCCCAGCCGGAGCGGTCCAGAAAGGCGGCGATGGCGGCGGCGCGGTCAGACATGCAGACCCGCCAGGCGTTGGGGCCAGTCGCCGCCGCCGGCCAGCACGGCGCGGCGGGCCGTGCCTTTGCCTGGTTCCGGGCCGATCTCCAGGCGCAGGTCCAGGCGGTCCGCCGGCAGCAGGCTTTCCAGGCGGTCGGGCCATTCGATCAGGGTGATGCCTTCGGCAAAGGCCTCCTCGATGCCCAGCTCGTAGGCCTCCTCGGCCGCCTTCAGGCGGTAGGCGTCCATGTGCCACACGGGGGCCGGGGCCACGTCGTAGGTCTGCACCAGGGTGAAGGTGGGGCTGGGCACGTCGGCGTCGGGGTCGCCCAGGGCGCGCACGAAGGCCCGGGCGAAGGCCGTCTTGCCGGCCCCCAGGGTGCCGACCAGGGCGATCACGTCGCCGGGCCGGGCCAGGCGCGCCAGGGCCGCCGCAAGGCGCGCCGTCGCGGCCTCGTCCGCCAGCTCCAGGATCGACGCGCCGTCGTCGGCCATGGCCCCTCCCGTCGGGCTTGATCGCCGGTACGGCTGCGTCCATGTTAGGGACCCATTTCCAAGCCACCGGCGCGGTGCGCGCCCTTTTACCCCGACCCACGCCGACAATCCATGGGAGTTTCCATGTCCGACCAGCCCCTCCGCACCGATGTGGTGATCATCGGCGCCGGCCCCATCGGCCTGTTCGCCGTTTTCGAGTGCGGCATGCTGAAGATGCGCTGCCACGTGGTGGACGCGCTGGAGGCCGTGGGCGGCCAGTGCACGGCGCTGTACCCGGAAAAGCCCATCTACGACATCCCCGGCCTGCCCAGCATCCTGGCCGGCGACCTGATCGCCAACCTGGAAGCCCAGGCGGCCCCCTTCGCGCCCACCTATCACCTGGACCAGCAGGTGACGGGCCTGGCCCCCGCGGACGGCGGCGGCTGGCGGGTGGAGACCTCGCGCGGCACGGTGATCGAGGCCACGGCGGTGATCATCGCCGCCGGGGTGGGCGCCTTCGGCCCCAACCGCCCGCCGCTGGAGGGGCTGGAAACCTATGAGGCCTCGGGCGACGTGCGCTATCTGGTGAAGCGGCGCGAGGACTACCGGGACAAGCGGGTGGTCATCGCCGGCGGCGGCGATTCGGCGGTGGACTGGGCCATCTCCCTGGCCGAGGTGGCGGAAAGCGTGGCGGTGATCCACCGCCGGGCCAAGTTCCGCGCCGCCCCGGAAAGCGCCCAGCGGTTGCAGGACCTGGCCCTGGTGGGCGACATCGACCTGGTGGTGCCCTACCAGCTGGGCGGCCTGGAGGGCGCCGACGGGCGCCTGACCGCCGTCATCGCCCAGGACCTGGACGGCAAGGAGAAGCGCCTGGAGGCCGACGTGCTGCTGCCCTTCTTCGGCCTGCGCCAGAACCTGGGGCCCATCGCCGATTGGGGCCTGGATCTGGCGGGCAGCCACATTCCCGTGGACCCGGCCACCGGCGCCACCAGCCTGCCCGGGGTGTTCGCCGTGGGCGACATCGCCACCTATCCCAACAAGCTGAAGCTGATCCTGTCGGGCTTCGCCGAGGTGGCCATGGCGGCCCACGCCATCCACCCCCTGGTGCACCCGGGCGAGGCCCTGCACTTCGAATATTCCACCAGCCAGGGCGTGCCGGGGTCTTGACCGGCTTCGACCTGGACCGGGCCCGGGCCGAAACGCCCGGCTGCGCCTCGGTGGTGCACTTCAACAACGCCGGGGCGGGGCTGATGCCCCGGCCGGTGATCGACGCCATCCGCCACCACCTGGACCTGGAAATCACCACCGGCGGCTACGAGGCGGCGGCGGCCAACGCCCCGGCCGTCGAACGGGCCTACGGCGCCCTGGCCCAACTGCTGAACGGCCGGCCCGACGAGATCGCCCTGATCGAGAACGCCACCCGGGCCTGGGACATGGCCTTCTACGCCCTGGCCCGCACGTTCCGGCCCGGCGACCGCATCGTCACGGCCGAGGCCGAATACGCCAGCAACTACGTGGCCTACCTGCAGGCGGCGCGGGACACGGGCGTGACCATCGACGTGGTGCCGTCGGACGACACGGGGGCGCTGTCGGTGGACGCCCTGGCCGCCATGATGGACGCGCGGGTGAAGCTGATCGCCATCACCCACGTGCCCACCAACGGCGGGCTGGTGAACCCGGCGGCGGCGGTGGGCGCCGTCGCCCGAACGTGGGACGTGCCCTACCTGCTGGACGCCTGCCAGTCGGCCGGGCAGATGCCCCTGGACGTGGCCCGGATCGGCTGCACCATGCTGTCGGGCACCGGGCGCAAGTACCTGCGCGGGCCGCGCGGCACCGGCTTCCTGTGGGTGCGGGCGGATTGGATCGAGCGCCTGGACCCGCCCATGGTGGACCTGAAGGCCGCCACCTGGGACCGCCGCAACCATTACGTCCTGCGCCCCGACGCCCGCCGGTTCGAGAACTGGGAAAGCTTCGTGGCCGGGCGGGCCGGCCTGGCCGCGGCGGTGGATTACGCCCTGGGCTGGGGGTTGGAGGCCATCGAGGCCCGCATCGCCACCCTGGCGGCGCGCCTGCGCGACGGCCTGGCGGCCCTGCCCGGGGTGACGGTGACCGACCTGGGCGACCGGCCCTGCGGCATCGTCACCTTCACCCACGACCGCCTGTCGGCCGAGGCGGTGCGGGCGGCCCTGGCCGGCCGGGGGATCAACGTATCGGTCTCCAAGCGGTCGTCCACCCGGCTGGACATGGAACGGCGCGGCCTGCCCAACGTGGTCCGGGCCTCGGTCCACTACTACAACAGCGAGGACGAGGTGGACCGGATGTTGGCGGAACTCTCCGCCCTTTGATCTCCCCAAAACCGTCAGGGCCGGCGATGAGCCGGCCCTTCGGTTCCGCGTTCTTGGGGGGGGGGGGACTTAGAAGAGCTTGACCTTCTTGAAGGCCTTGCCGATGGCCTTGCCGGCCTTCTTGGCGCCCTTGCCGATGGTCTTGGAGACCTTCTTGGTGGTGTTGCCGATCTTCTTGCCGGTGTTCTTCACGTTGCCCACCATCTTCTTGGGGTCGGTCAGGGTCTTGGCGATGCGGGTGGTCTTGGCCACCGTGTCCTGGCCCAGCTTCTTGAACCGCTTGCCGGCGTTCTTGGGGTCCTTCAGGGTGCCGATGGTCCACTCGGCGGCGTCGAACACGTCGGGGATGTCCTCGCCGACCACCGCCTCGAAGGCCATCACGCCCAGGCCGCCGCCGGCGGCGACCTTGCCGACGTTCTTCAGGGTCTTGGCGACCTTGGTCACGGACTTGGCGGTCTTGGCGGTCTTGGCGACGGTCTTGGCGGTCTTGGCGGACTTGGCGACGGTCTTGGTGGTCTTGACGGTCTTGGTGGACTTGGTGGCGGTGGCGGCCAGGGTCTTCTTGATCTGCGGGCTCTTGCGGGCGTTCTTGGCGACGTCGCCGCGGTGGCGCAGGGTGTCGGCGTTCTTGGCGACGTTGCGCTGGACGCGGGGGCCGGCCTGGGCCTTCTTCAGCTCGAAGCGCTTGTTCTGGGCGGCCTGGCCCTTCTTCAGGGTGTCGATGGCGCCGCCCTGCCTGGCGAAGCCGTTGGAGAACTTGGTGAAGCTGGCGCGGGGCGCGGGGGCCGATTTCAGGATGCCCTTGGGGGCGCCGACGGTGCGGGTGGGGCGGGCGGCGGAATAGCCGTTGCCGGCGGCGCGGGGCGCCATGTTGAAGGACACGCCCTTGGACGATCCGGGGGCGGGGGCGCCGGCGGCGAAGGCGTCCACGGGGACGGCGGCGACGGCGACGGCGGCGATCAGGGCGGCGGCGGTGAGTTTGCGGAACATGGTCTCTCTCCTGGTTGGCGGCGGTGGCCGTTTCGATGGGGAGAGTGTCGCCGATGGGCGGAATGCCCGCCGTGCCGGGTGGCACGGGGGGCGGGTGTTGTTTGTCACAGGGGCGTTTTTCCCCTCGCCCGCCGGGGGGAGGGCGAGGGTGATCCGAAGCCTCTACGGGCACCGGGCCCGTCGGCGCGGGTGTTCAGGAAAAGAAAGGTGAACCACAGAGGACGCAGAGGCACAGAGAATCCACAGAGGCTTCGCTGCGCGAAGCAGAAAGGATTGCGCGCGAAGCGCGCCTCTTCTTCTTCTCTGTGGCTCCTCTGTGCACCTCTGTGTTCTCTGTGGTGAACCTTTTGTTTGGGCGAGGACAGGCACCGGCCTCCGCCGTCCCTGGGCCCCCGCCTTCGCGGGGGCGACGGGTGGGGATGCGGGGGCGACGGGTGGAGGATGCGGGGGTGACGGTCGAGGTGAAGGCGGCACGCCTGCTCGCTGGGGGGAGAGGGAAGAAAGGGGCGTCAGTCGACGGGGAGGAGGGACAGCTTCTTGCCGTCCAGGCGCAGCGCCACCTTGCCCGAGCGCACCGCCAGGGCGTCGGCGCCGAACACCTCGCGGCGCCAGCCCTTCAGGGCCGGCAGGTCGGCGTCCTCGCCGAAGGCGGCGATGGTCTCCACGTCGGCGGCCGAGCAGATCAGCTTCTGCGCCACGTCGTACTCCTCGCACTTCAGCTTCAGCACCACCTTCAGCAGGTCGGCCACCGGGCCGATGCCGCGCGGCAGCACCACGCGCTCCACGGGCCGCGGGCAGTCGGCCTCGGGCGTGTCCAGGCCGCGCTTCACGGCGTCCAGCAGGGCCTGGCCCTGGGACCCCTCGGCCAGGCGGCGGCCGACGCCCCGGATGCGTTCCAGGTCGGCCGAGGTGGCCGGCGGGTGGTGGGCGATCTCGACCAGGCTTTCGTCGCGCATCATGCGGTTGCGCGGCAGGTCGCGGCGCCGGGCCTCCACCTCGCGCCAGGCCGTCACCTCGCGCAGCACCGCCAGCTGGCGCGGCTTGGCGCCCCGCGACTTGATGCGCCGGTACACCTCGCGCGGGTCCACGTCATAGGTGGCCGGGTCGGTCAGGATGGCCCATTCGTCTTCCAGCCAGTGGTCGCGGCCGTTCTTTTCCAGCATGCGCAGCAGCTTCACATAGGCCTTGCGCAGGTGGGTGACGTCGGACATGGCATAGGCGATCTGCTTGTCGCGCAGCGGCCGGCGCGACCAGTCGGTGAACCGCGACGACTTGTCGATGCGGGCCCGGGTCAGCTTGCTGATCAGGGTCTCGTAACCCACGGAATCGCCGAACCCGCACACCATGGCCGCCACCTGGGTGTCGAACACCGGTTCCGGCAGGCGGCCGTTCAGGTGGTGGAAGATTTCCAGGTCCTGGCGCGCCGCGTGGAACACCTTGACGATGTCCGGCCGGTACAGCAGGTCGAACAGCGGCTGCAGGTCGATGCCGTCGGCCAGGGCGTCGATGGCGGCCGCGTCTTCGGGCCCCGCCACCTGCACCAGGCAGAGCTGCGGATAGTAGGTGCTTTCGCGCATGAATTCCGTGTCGACCGTCAGGAAGTCGGCCCCGGTCAGGCGGTCACAGAAGGCGCGGAGGGAATCGGTATCGGTGATCAAGGTCATGGAGGCCGGATATACACGGAAACGGCGGGCTTCGAAAGGGCGGCGCTGTCCCGCGCCGCGAGGCACCCCCCATATGACCCACGGATGCTTGACAAGACCGCCGCTTCGGTGTGCTTATGCCCGCTCGCGCGGCCTTTGCGGGGGCCGCCAACCGATCCGCACGCTCGACTGGAAAGACCGATGCATCCCTATCGCACCCACACCTGCGGCGCGCTGCGCCTTGACGACGCCGGCACCCCGGCCCGCCTGTCCGGCTGGGTCCACCGCAAGCGCGACCACGGCAACCTGCTGTTCGTCGACCTGCGCGACCACCACGGCCTGACCCAGTGCGTCATCGACGTGTCCAGCCCCCTGTTCCCGATCCTGGAAAAGGTGCGCCCGGAAAGCGTGATCACGGTCACCGGCCGGGTGGTGGAGCGCACCGAGGACACGGTGAACCCCAACCTGCCCACGGGCGAGGTGGAGCTGAAGGTGGACGAGGTGACCGTGGAATCGGAAGCCGAGGTGCTGCCCATGCAGGTGGCCGGCGAGGCCGAGTTCCCCGAGGACATCCGCCTGCGCTATCGCTTCCTGGACCTGCGCCGGGAAAAGCTGCACGCCAACATCGTGCTGCGTTCCCGGGTGATCGCCGACATCCGCCGGCTGATGACCGACCAGGGCTTCCTGGAAATGCAGACCCCCATCCTGACGGCCAGCTCGCCGGAAGGGGCGCGGGACTATCTGGTGCCGTCGCGCGTGCACCCGGGCAGGTTCTACGCCCTGCCGCAGGCGCCGCAGCAGTTCAAGCAGCTGCTGATGGTGGGCGGGTTCGACCGCTATTTCCAGATCGCGCCCTGCTTCCGCGACGAGGACGCCCGGGCCGACCGCAGCCCCGGCGAGTTCTACCAGCTGGACTTCGAGATGGCCTACGCCACCCAGGACGACGTGTTCGCCGCCCTGGAGCCGGTGCTGCACCAGGTGTTCACCGATTTCGCCAACGGCCGCCTGGTGACGCCCCTGCCGTTCCCGCGCATCCCCTTCGCCCAGGCCATGCTGAAATACGGTTCCGACAAGCCGGACCTGCGCAACCCCATCGTCATCGCCGACACCACCGAGCCGTTCCGCGGCTCGGGCTTCGGCCTGTTCGCCAAGCTGGTGGACCAGGGCGGCGTGGTGCGGGCCATTCCGGCGCCGGGCGCCGGTACGCGGCCGCGCAGCTTCTTCGACAAGCTGAACGACTGGGCCCGCGAGGAAGGGGCCGGCGGCCTGGGCTACATCATCTTCACGGAAGAGGGCGCCAAGGGCCCCATCGGCAAGAACCTGGAGGCGGCGCGCATCGACGCCATCCGCGAGGCCACGGGCGTGGGCCCGGGCGACGCCGTGTTCTTCACCGCCAGCCCGGCCAAGACCGCCCAGCCCTTCGCCGGCCAGGCCCGCGAGCGCATCTGCGATGAACTGGGCCTGCGCGAGGACAACGTGTTCAAGTTCTGCTGGGTGGTGGATTTCCCCATGTTCGAGCTGGACGAGGACACGGGTTCCATCGAGTTCAGCCACAACCCGTTCTCCATGCCCCAGGGCGGCCTGAAGGCCCTGGAGACCCAGGACCCCCTGGACGTTCTGGCCTGGCAGTACGACATCGTGTGCAACGGGGTGGAGCTGTCGTCGGGCGCCATCCGGAACCACCGGCCGGACATCATGTACAAGGCCTTCGACATCGCCGGCTATCCGGCCCAGGTGATGGAGGACAAGTTCGGCGGCATGCTGCGGGCCTTCCAGTACGGGGCCCCGCCCCACGGCGGCTGCGCGCCGGGCATCGACCGCATCGTCATGCTGCTGGCCGACGAGCCCAACATCCGCGAGGTGATCGCCTTCCCCATGAACCAGCAGGCCCAGGACCTGCTCATGGGCGCTCCCTCGTCGGTGGATGAGCGGCAGCTTCGCGACCTGCACATCAAGCTGAACCTGCCCAAGCCCAAGGTGAAGGTGACCCAGGAAGAAGGTTGATCCTTCCCCGCAAGGCAGGCTGAAAAAACGCCCCCGTCCAATCCCTTGGGCGGGGGCGTTCGCGTTTCTCTTTACCCTTTGCTAAGGCCCGGGCCCTAACGTGGGACCCGACGCGCCCCGTTGCGGGGGGCACCCAGAACGGGGACGGGCCCGAACGGCCCGGGGACACAGAAGATGAAACGCATCGCCCTTGTGGCGGCCGCCGCGGCCCTGGCGCCCGGCTGCCTGCCGCTGCCGGTTACCGTGGCCTCGCTGGCGCTGGACGGCATCAGCCTGGTCACCACCCAGAAAACCCTGACCGACCACGGCCTGTCCGCCGTTGCCCAGGAAGACTGCGCCATGTGGCGGGTGCTGGACGGCCAGGACATCTGCCAGCCCGAGGACGCCGGCACCCAGCTGGCCGCCGCCCCCTACCAGGACCCCATGGAGCCCCACGGCCCGGCCGTGACCGCGCCGGCTTCGGACCCGGTGGTGGTGGCCGAGGCGGCGCCGCCCCCGGCCGAGCCCCGGCGCCTGGTGCCGCCGTCGGACAAGGTGGCCGCCCAGGTGGCCGCCGCGCCGCGCGAGCCCCTGAAGCCCATCATTCCCGTCGAGCCCCTGCCGGCCCCGCCGGTGGTGCAGGCCGAGGCGCCCCAGGCCGAGGTGATTCAGGCCGAAGTGATTCAGGTGGAGGTGAATCAGGCCGAGGCGCCCCAGGTCATCGAACCCCAGGTCGCCGAACCCCGGGTCGCCGAACCCCGGCTCTATTACGTGATCGCCAGCTTCGCCCGGCCGGCCAACGCGGCCCGCTTCGCCGAGCGCCACGCCGACCTGTCGGCCCGGGTGGCCGCCGTGGACGTGAAGGGCCGGACGACCCATCGGGTGGTGGTGGGTCCCGTGGCGGCGGAAACCCGCGCGGCGGTGAAGGGGCGCCTGGCCCGGGCCGGCCTGACCGGCGCCTGGGCGGCCCGCATGACCCTGCCCGGGGAACCGGCGGCGGACGCCCCGGCCCTGGTGGCGCAGGTTCAATAGGCCCTGCGATATCGACCAAGCGGCACCAACCCTTCGAGACGGCCGCTTTGCGGCCCCCTCAGGGTGAGGTTTTTCAATAAGTTAAGGTCCTCATGCTGAGGAGGCCCGCAGGGCCGTCTCGAAGCATTGGCGCCGCCGTCGCGGCGCGTTACACGGACAGGCGGGTCGGGTCGTCGATCAGGCGCAGCACCTGGACGATGCGCCGGGCCCGGCGCAC
>JAGREA010000092.1 GCA_020446745.1 Rhodobacterales bacterium
ATTGGCCAGGCCGCGCAGGGTCGCCCCCGGCGGCGGCCTCACGCCGCAGGCCTGGCACAGGGCCGCGGCCTCGGCCACCAGGGGGCGCGGCGAGTCCCCGCCCAGGGCGACCACCGACAGGTCGGCGGGCAGCGCATGGTCGCGCAGGAGCCGGCGGCTGGCCTCGTGGGCGGCGGCGCCGCCCCAGAAGTGTTCGTGGCGATCGGTGGTGAAGCCCCGCCCCTCCAGGTCGGCGAACAGGGCGTCGGCGCGGGCCTTGGGCAGGAAGTTGGCGACGGCCGCGCCCACCAGGCCAGCGATGGCGGCCAGCACGTCCGCCGTGTCCTCCCGGGGGTCGCAGAGCGCGATGGCGCGGCCATAGAAGGCGTACCGGGGATTGTCCCGCAGCAGGGTCCACAGGGCGGCGCCGCGCCGCATCAGGGCGACGCTGCCGTCCGGCCCGAACAGCTCGGGGGGATGGGCATTTTCGTCCACGGATGGCCTCCCTTCCGCCGCCGGCCAGGGCCTTACCATAACCCGAAATCCGGGCCGTGGAATCAACAAGGCCGGACACGGTTTCCGTATCCGGCCTCGTCTTGAATTGGTGGGCGCACAAGGACTCGAACCTTGGACCCGCTGATTAAGAGTCAGCTGCTCTACCAACTGAGCTATGCGCCCGAAAGGGAGGCCGATATAGCACCCGTGGGGGCGCTTGTCGATAGGCCAAGCCCATCTTTTTTCGTTGGAATTCCGCCCGGGGCGGGCGGCGGCGTCAGAACTCCTCCATGCCGCCGCGCCGGCCGATGGAGACGTCGCGGTGCACCGAAACCGCCAGCACCAGGCCGAACCCGAACAGCAGCGTCATCATCGCCGTGCCGCCGTAGGAAATGAGCGGCAGCGGCACCCCCACCACCGGGATCAGGCCCATCACCATGGCGATGTTGATGAACACGAACAGGAAGAAGGTGGTGGTCACGCCCACGGAAACCAGGCGCCCGAACTGGCTGCGGCTGCGCAGCGCGATGGCGAAGCCGTAGGCCAGCAGCAGCATGTACAGCGCCACCAGGGTCACCCCGCCGGCCAGGCCGAATTCCTCGGCCAGCATGGTGAACACGAAGTCCGTCTGCTTTTCCGGCAGGAAGTTCAGGTGCCCCTGGCTGCCCTGCAGGAAGCCCTTGCCGAACACCCCGCCGGAACCCAGGGCGATCTTCGACTGGATGATGTGGTAGCCCGTGCCCAGGGGATCCTTTTCCGGATCCAGGAAGGTCAGCACCCGGTCCTTCTGGTAGTCGCGCAGGAACTGCCAGGCCACCGGCAGGGCCCCCAGGCCCACGCCGCCCACCAGGGCGAACTTCCACAGCCGCACCCCGGCGGCGAAGAACATGGCCCCGCCGGCCATGACCAGCATTAGCGCCGTGCCCAGGTCCGGCTGGCGCAGCACCAGGGCCGAGGGCACCAGGATCAGGGCCAGGGGCGGCACCAGATAGCCGATGCGCCCCACGTCCTCGACGCTGCCGCCGTGGAAATAGCGGGCCAGGGCCACCACCAGGGCGATCTTCATCACCTCGGACGGCTGCAGGTTGATGACCCCCAGGTTGATCCACCGCTGGGCCCCCATGCCCACCGAGCCGATGATCTCCACCGCCACCAGCAGGATCAGGGCCAGCCCGTAGAAGGCATAGGCGTAGCGGAACCAGTGGCGCACGTCGATCAGCGCCACCACCAGCATGATGGCCAGCCCGGCCCCGAACCGCACCATCTGGCGCGAGGCCCAGGGGTCCAGGTGGCCGTTGGCGGCCGAATAGAGCATGGCGAAGCCGACGCTGGCCGTCAGGCAGATGAGGATCACGAAGGTCCAGTGGATCTGCCAGATCTTCTGGCCGATGGTCATTTCGGACCGGCTCATGCGTTCCAGGCCGCGCATGGGGTCAGCCGCTCCCGGTCCGCTTGCCGGTGCCCATCTGGGCCCCGGGGCGCAGGGCGCCGCGGCTTTGCACCTCGCGCAGGATGTCGCTGGCGATGGGCGCCGCCGCCTGGGAGCCGCTGCCGCCATGCTCCACCACCACGGAAACGGCGTAGCGCGGGGCGTGCACCGGGGCGAAGCCCACGAACAGGGCGTGGTCCCGGTCCTTCCACGGCAGGTCCTCGTTCTTGCGCACCCCGGTCTCGCGCTCGGCCTTGGTGATGCGCCGCACCTGCACGGTGCCGGTCTTGCCGCCCATCTCGAACCCGGGCTCCTTGATGGCCACCCGCCGGGCCGTGCCGCGGCGGCCGTTCACCACCGCCTCCATGCCGCTGCGCACGGCCATCAGGTGTTCGGGCGGAATGTTCAGGCTTTCCGCCTCCTCCGCCTTGCGGGGCTCGATGCCGGCCTCGGAAATGTGGTCGCGGGTCAGGTAGGGGCGCACGGCCCGCCCGCCGTTGACCAGGCGCGCCGTCATCACCGCCAGCTGCAGGGGCGTGGTCAGCACATAGCCCTGGCCGATGCCGGCGATCACCGTTTCGCCCGGGTGCCAGGGGGCATCCAGGGCGCCGCGCTTCCAGTCCTTGTCGGGCATCAGGCCCTTGCGTTCGCCGGGCAGGTCGATGCCCAGGTCCACGCCCACGCCCAGGCGTCGGGCCATGGCCGCCAGGCGGTCGATGCCGGTGCGCTTGGCCACCTCGTAGAAGTACACGTCGCAGGACTGGGTGATGGCGTCCTGCAGGTTCATGTGGCCGTGGCCGCCGCGCTTCCAGCAGTGGAACCGGGCATTGCCCAGGCGCATGTGGCCGGGGCAGTAGACGGTGGTTTCCGGCGTCACCACGTTGCGTTCCAGGGCCGCCAGGGCCACCGCCATCTTGAAGGTGGACCCGGGCGAGTACTGGCCGGCGATGCACTTGTTGATCAGCGGCGACTTGGGATTGGCCACCAGGTCCTTCCACTGCTTGGAGGACAGGCCCTTGTTGAAGGCGTTGGGGTCGTAGCTGGGGGTCGAGGCCATGGCCAGGATCTCGCCCGTGTGCACGTCGATGACCACGGCCGAGGCGCTTTCCTCGCCCAGGCGCTCGGTGACCATGCGCTGCAGTTCCAGGTCCAGGGTCAGCTGCACCTCGGCGCCCGGCTGGCCTTCCTGGCGCGACAGCTCGCGGATCACCCGGCCCAGGGCGTTGACCTCCACCTGCGAGGAACCGCCGCTGCCGCGCAGGGCCAGGTCGTAAGTCTTCTCGATGCCCGCCTTGCCGATGCGGAAGCCGGGCAGCTGCAGCAGGCGGTCGCCCGTGGCCTCCTCCTCGGACACCGCGGCCACATAGCCGATCACGTGGGCCAGCATGTCGCCGTGGGGGTAGTCGCGGGTCTGGCCCACGTCGATGAACACGCCGGGCAGGTCGGGCGCGTTGACCTCGATGCGCGCCACCTCCTCCCAGTTCAGGTTCTCGCGCAGGGTCACCGGCACGAAGCTGCGGTTGCGCCGCACGTCGCGCAGGATGCGCCGGCGCTCGGCCTCGTCGAAGGGGATGATGCGGTTCAGGGAGTCCAGCACCTCGGGCACGTCGCGGGCCTGTTCCGACACCACCAGCACCCGATAGTTCTGCCGGTTCACGGCCAGGGGCAGGCCGTAGCGGTCGACGATGGGCCCGCGCGGCGGCGGCAGCAGGCGCAGGTTGATGCGGTTCTCGTCGGCCAGGGTGGCGTAGCGGTCCGATTCCACCACCTGCAGGTAGTACATGCGGCCCACCAGGATGGACAGCAGCCCCACCTTGCCGCCGGCCAGCATCAGGGCGCGGCGGTTGAACAGGCGCTGGCGGTCGGAATCCCTGTGCACCCTAGACCTCCTTCAGCACCCGCTGGTGCCAGCGCAGGAAGGCCCAGGACAGGAAGGGGAACACGCCCAGGGTCAGCATGTACTGGAAGGCGATGGCCCGGGCGTCGATGAGCGACAGGTGATAAAGCGACACCAGGGCCCAGCCGGCC
>JAGREA010000093.1 GCA_020446745.1 Rhodobacterales bacterium
TGATGCGCCCCACCACCTTGGGGAAGTCGGCCGCCGGCACCTGGCCGGAATCGCGCACCTTGTCCAGCACCGCCTGGGCCGTGGCCAGGGCGAAGGCCAGTTCCTGCTCGGGCGTCGCGCCGGCTTCCTGCAGGTGGTACGAGCAGATGTTGGTGGGGTTCCACTTGGGAACCTCGCGGTAGGTGAAGGCGATGATGTCCGCCGTCAGGCGCAGCGACGGGTCGGGCGGGAAGATGTAGGTGCCGCGCGACAGGTATTCCTTGATCACGTCGTTCTGGGTGGTGCCCGAAAGCTGACCGCGCGCCGCGCCCTGGTTCTCGGCCGCGGCGATGTACAGCGACAGCAGCCACGCCGCCGGCGCGTTGATGGTCATGGAGGTGTTCATCTTTTCCAGGGGAATGCCCTCGAACAGGGCCTCCATGTCGCCCAGGTGGCAGATGGGCACGCCCACCTTGCCCACCTCGCCGCGGGCCAGCACGTGATCGGAATCGTACCCGGTCTGGGTGGGCAGGTCGAAGGCCACGCTCAGGCCCGTCTGCCCGCGGGCCAGGTTCTTCCGGTACAGGGCATTGGATTCCTTGGCGGAACCGTATCCGGAGTAGGTCCGGATCAGCCAGGGCTTGTCCCGCTGGCGTTCGTCGCCTTGTTGTGCGTTTGCGAATTCCTGGGCCATCGTCACATCCTCCCAACATCGCCTTGTTCTGGTACCATATTGAAAGAAAACAGGTTATTATAGGGAAAGCCAGAGAATTTTAACGCTTCCACGACTTGTGCATTGCGAAGAAAGTTGTGGAACGGTACAACAATTATGGAACAAGCCACAACAAGCCGGGCGATCAACATCCCGGCACAACCCATGCGAAAGACGCATACGAACAGGGTAAGGAGCGTGCCATGAGCGAGGTGTCGGCGGTCGAGGAGCTGCATCCCGGACTGGTCAAGAAGGATCTGTACGAGATCGGCGAGATCCCGCCCCTGGGCCACGTGCCCAAGCAGATGTACGCCTGGGCCATCCGGCGCGAACGACACGGTCCGCCCGAGGACGCCATGCAGTGCGAGGTGGTGGACGTGCCGCTGCCCGACAGCCACGAAGTGCTGATCATGGTCATGGCCGCCGGCGTCAACTACAACGGCGTCTGGGCCGGGCTGGGCATCCCCATTTCGCCCTTCGACTACCACAAGGCCGAATACCACATCGCCGGGTCCGACGCGGCGGGCATCGTCTATGCCGTGGGCTCCAAGGTCACCCGCTGGAAGGTGGGCGACGAGGTGGTCGTGCACTGCAACCAGGTGAGCGGCGACGACGAGGAATGCAACGGCGGCGACCCCATGCTGTCGCCCAGCCAGAAGATCTGGGGCTACGAGACCCCCGACGGCGCCTTCGCCCAGTTCACCTGCATTCAGGCACAGCAGGTGATGCCGCGGCCCAAGCACCTGACGTGGGAGGAATGCGGCTGCTATACCCTGACCCTGGCCACCGCCTACCGCATGCTGTTCGGCCACCGGCCGCACATCCTGGCGCCGGGCCAGAACGTGCTGGTGTGGGGCGCCTCGGGCGGCCTGGGGGCCTTCGCCGTGCAGCTTTGCGCCACCGTGGGCGCCAACGCCATCGGCATCATTTCCGATGAATCGAAGCGCGACTTCGTGATGGGCATGGGCGCCAAGGGCGTCATCAACCGCAACGACTTCGACTGCTGGGGCCAGCTGCCCGACGTGGACGACGCCAAGGCCTATGCCGACTACATGAAGCGCGTGCGCCCCTTCGGCAAGGCCATCTGGGACATCACCGGCAAGGGCAACGACGTGGACATCGTGTTCGAGCATCCCGGCGAGGCCACCTTCCCGGTGAGCTGCTTCCTGGTCAAGCGCGGCGGCATGGTGGTGTTCTGCGCCGGCACCACGGGCTACAACCTGACCTTCGACGCCCGCTTCGTGTGGATGCGCCAGAAGCGCATCCAGGGCAGCCACTTCGCCCACCTGAAGCAGGCGGCGGAAGCCAACAAGCTGGTGCTGGAGCGGCGCATCGACCCGACCATGTCCGAGGTGTTCTCGTGGGAGGACATCCCCAAGGCCCATACCAAGATGTGGAAGAACGTGCACAAGCCGGGCAACATGGCCGTGCTGGTGCAGTCCAAATATCCGGGCCGCCGCACCATCGAGGACTGCATCGACGACATGTTCGAGGACAAGTGACGCCCCCGGGCGACACCCCCCGACACGCCTTCAAGCAACACCAAGAATGCAGGGGCCGGCCCGGTTGACGGAGACCGGCCCCGTTCCTGTCCGAGGAGCGAACCCATGACCGCCCAATCCCTGGTGATCGAGACCCTTCTTCCCACCTGCGCCGAAGCCCTGACCCAGGCCGAGGGCCTGCTGGCGGCCGCCCGCTCGGGCCTGGCCGACAAGGTGATGCGCGACGGCCGCGTGGATGCCCAGGCCCTGGAGACCGAACAGGTGGCGGCCCACGGCTATGCCTGGTACGCCACCTATGTGGAGGGCCTGCGCGAGATGCTGGGCTGGGCCCAGCGCCTGGACGGCGAGGGCGCCTTCGGCGAGCTGGAACAGCTGATCCTGCAGGTGGCCTATGGCGAATACCTGTCGCAGCTTTACGGCGGCGTGGCCATCAGCCAGGTGGAAATCGTCCGCCCCCGCGACATGGGCGCCAGCTCGAAGGACGTGCACACCTTCTTCAACAAGGCGGTGCAGGTGCTGGTCAACCAGGGCAACGGCATCGCCCAGCGCATGCGCATCGCGGCGCTGATCGAGGACAGCCTGGACAGCGGCAACTTCGGCGCCCTGGGCCTGGACGAGACCCTGGAGATGGTGCGCGAGCAGTTCCGCCGCTTCGTCATCGACCAGGTGGAGCCCCACTGCCACGAATGGCACCTGGCCGACAATTTCATCCCCATGGAGATCGTCGAGCAGATGGCCGAGATGGGCGTGTTCGGCCTGACCGTGCCCGAGGAGTTCGGCGGCCTGGACATGGGCAAGACGGCCATGTGCGTGGTGACCGAGGAACTGTCGCGCGGCTACATCGGCGTCGGCTCCCTGGGCACCCGGTCCGAGATCGCCGCCGAGCTGATCCGTCTGGGCGGCACCGACGCCCAGAAGGAGAAGTGGCTGCCGGCCATCGCCTCGGGCGAGATCCTGCCCACGGCCGTGTTCACCGAGCCCAACACCGGGTCCGACCTGGCCAGCCTGCGCACCCGCGCCGTGAAGACCGGCGACGACTATGTGGTGACCGGCAACAAGACCTGGATCACCCACGCCGCGCGCACCGACGTGATGACCCTGCTGGCCCGCACCAACCCCGACGAGAAGGGCTACAAGGGCCTGAGCATGTTCCTGGCCGAAAAGCCCCGCGGCACCGACGAGAACCCGTTCCCGGCCGAGGGCATGACCGGCGGCGAGATCGAGGTGCTGGGCTATCGCGGCATGAAGGAATACGAACTGGGCTTCGACGGCTTCAAGGTGAAGGGCGAGAACCTGCTGGGCGGGGTGGAGGGCGAGGGCTTCAAGCAGCTCATGGCGACCTTCGAGTCGGCCCGCATCCAGACCGCCGCCCGGGCCGTGGGCGTGGCCCAGAACGCCATGGAACTGGGCCTGCGCTATGCCAAGGAACGCATCCAGTTCGGCAAGCCGCTGTACAGCTTCCCGCGGGTGGCCGGCAAGGTGGCCTGGATGGCCGTGGAAACCATGGTCGCCCGCCAGATCGCCTATTTCGCCGGGCGCGAGAAGGATTCCGACCGCCGCTGCGACATCGAGGCCGGCATGGCCAAGCTGCTGGCGGCCCGGGTGGCCTGGTCCAACGCCGACAACGCCCTGCAGATCCACGGCGGCAACGGTTATGCCCTGGAATATCCCATCTCGCGGGTGCTGTGCGACGCGCGCATCCTGAACATCTTCGAGGGCGCGGCGGAAATCCAGGCCCACGTCATTGCCCGCGGCCTGCTGGCCGGGCGCAACTGAGCGCCAGCCCCCGGCGGCGGCTTGATCACGCGCGTGCCGAAAGCGGGCGCATGCACGGAAACGGGCGCGGGGCGGCCCCGCAGGCCGCCGCCCGCCAAGGCCCGTTTTTCGCGCCCGCCATCCCTTCCCGTTCGGACCGTCGCGGCCGCCCAGACCCCGGTGGATGACCCCCAGGTTGAACACACCTGCCATGCAGTGCACCTGCGCGCCTTGACCGCGCCGCGCGCGCTTGTCACCATTCGGACTGGGAGGACTGCCAAGTGACCGCCTGGCCGGGGTGCGTCGGAGGTGCCCCATGACCGATATCATGCTGGAAACGGCCAGAACCTTCGTCATGGCGATGATTCTGGTGTTGGCCGCTTCGGCGGGTTCCAAGCACCGCCTGTGGGCGGAACCCGGCTGGTCGGCCATGTTCTACGGGTTCGCCCTGCTGACATTCGGCAGCGCCATCGACGTGTCCGACAACTTCCCCGGCCTGGAACGCTATGTGGTCGTGGGCGACAGTCCCGTCCAGGCGGTGCTGGAGAAGCTGGTGGGCTACCTGGGCGGCACCCTGCTGCTGTTCGTGGGGCTGATCCGCTGGCTGCCCCAGGTGATCGCCCAGCGGGCCGACCTGCTGCGCACCGAGACCGCCCAGGCGGACCTGGTGGCGGACCTGACGACGCGGACCACGGAACTGAAGGTGGCCCACGCCGCCCTGCGTCGCGAGATCGTCGAGCGGCGCCGGTTCGAGGACATGCTGCGCACCGTCGCCGAAGGGGTGTCGGCCGACGCCGGCGACGCCTTCTTCCCGTCCCTGGTGCGCCACCTGGCCCTGGCCCTGAAGGCGGACCTGGCCTTCGTGGGCATGATCGACGAGGTCACCGGCGACACCATTCAAACGGTGGCCACCTTCGGCGACGGCCGCACCGTGGCCAATTTCTCGTACGCCCTGCGCCATTCCCCCTGCGAGACCGTGGTGGGGCGGCGCACCTGCTGCTACGAGCGCGACGTGGACACCCTGTTCCCCAACGACCAGATGCTGCGCACGCGGGGCATCAAGGGCTATGTGGGCACACCGCTGTTCGACGCCCGCGGCAAGGGCCTGGGGCTGATCGTGGTGCTGTTCAAGACGCCCCTGGACCGGCCGGAATCCGTCATCTCGCTGGTCGAGATCTTCGCCGCCCGGTCGGCGGCCGAACTGGAACGCAAGGGGGCCGAACGCACCCTGGACCGGTCGGAGCGCAACCTCCAGGCCATCCTGGACAACATGATGGACATCTACTACCGCACCGACCGGGAAGGGGTGCTGACCTTCCTGTCCCGCTCCATCGAAACGGTGCTGGGCTTCCGGCCCCAGGACCTGATCGGCCGCAACGCCCTGGAACTGTACGTGGACGCCCACCGCCACGCCGCGTTCCTGGACGAGATGCGCCATAACGGCGGGCGGGTGCGGGGATTCGAGCTGCGGGCCCGCACCAAGGCCGGCGAACCCGTGTGGCTGGCCGCCAACGCCCAATGGGTGCGCGACGACGACGGGACCATCCAGGGCATCGAGGGCACGGCCCGCGACATCAGCGACCTGGTGGCGGCGCGCGAGAAGCTGGAGCACCTGGCCCACAACGACCCGCTGACGGACATGCCCAACCGGCGCCAGTTCATCGTCACCCTGCCCCAGGCCCTGGCCCGGGTGCGCCGCGGGCAGCAGCGCGGCGCGCTGCTGTTCGTCGACCTGAACGACTTCAAGCACGTCAACGACCTGTACGGCCATTCGGTGGGCGACCAGGTGCTGGTGGCCTGCGCCAACCGCCTGCGCCGGGCGGTGCGCGAAAGCGACATGACCTACCGCATCGGCGGCGACGAGTTCACGGTGGTGATTGAATCGGCCGAAAGTCCCGGCGCCGCCGAAACGGTGGCGGAAAAGATCATCGCCTCGCTGGCCACCCCCGTGGACGTCCAGGGCGTGGACATCACCGTGGGCTGCAGCATCGGCGTGGCCTACTTCGACGGCCGGGTCAACGACTGCGACCTGCTGATCCGCACCGCCGACAACGCCATGTACCGGGCCAAGCGCACGCCGGACACCTCCGTCGTCATCGTCTCGCTGCCCGAACGGGTGCCGGTCAGCCCCACCCCCGGACTGGGCGGGGTGGACGGCACCGCGCCGGACCTGATGACGGCCCAGTCTGAATAGGACCAGTCGGAATAGGACCGGGCCGTACGGGACGGGGGCCCGTCGCCGCCCCACTTTCCCCATGACCCGCCGGCCCGGACCGTCTATACCAGGGCCATGAGAGCCATTCCCGACATCGTGCTGATCGTGGCCATGGGCGCGACCCTGGTGGTGCTGATCGTCGGCATCCTGTCGTTCGCCGTGCACGGCCGGTTCAACGCCCGCCACGCCAACCGGCTGATGACGGCCCGCGTGGTCCTGCAGGGCGTCGCCATCCTGGCCCTGGCCGCCGCCGTGTTCACCTCCCTCGCCCCCTGAACAGCCCGGTTGGAGCCGACCCCATGGTGACCCTGACCAAGATCTACACCCGCGGCGGCGACGCCGGGCAGACCTCGCTGGGCGACGGCCGGCGGGTGGTGAAGCACGACGTCCGCGTGGCCGCCTATGGCACCGTGGACGAACTGAACGCGGTGATCGGCGTGGCCCGCCTGGACACCGAAGGCGATGCCGACGCCATGCTGATGCGCATCCAGAACGACCTGTTCGACCTGGGGGCCGACCTGTGCACCCCCGGCGACGGGCGCAAGGCCGAAGGGGCGCTGCGCGTGACCCAGGAACAGGTGGACCGCCTGGAGGCCGAAATCGACGCCCTGAACGCCGACCTGGCGCCCCTTACCTCGTTCATCCTGCCCGGCGGCGGGCGGGCCTCGGCCCACCTGCACCTGGCCCGCACGGTGGCCCGCCGGGCCGAACGGCTGATGACCGAACTGGCCCAGACAGAACCTGTGGATGAACCGGCCATGCGTTACATCAACCGCCTGTCCGACCACCTGTTCGTCCTGGCCCGCCACCTGAACGACCGGGGCGCCGCCGACGTGCTGTGGGTGCCGGGCGCCAACCGCTGAACCGGGCGGAAACGGCCGGCCGCGCCAATTGACAGGATTACGGCATCCGCGTATTGTGCAGTTGCGAAGAAGAAAAAGTTACTGAAATTTGTGATTTATTTCAAACAGTTGAGAACCACCCAGGAACATCTGGCGCTTGAAAAGCCGGAGTCCTTCTAGGCGGGAGACGTAGGATCCATGAAAGTGCTGGTGGCCGTCAAACGGGTCATCGACTACAACGTGAAAGTTCGCGTGAAGTCGGACCAATCGGGCGTTGAAACGGCGAACGTCAAGATGTCCATGAATCCCTTCGACGAGATCGCCGTCGAAGAGGCCATCCGGCTGAAGGAAGCCGGCGCCGCCACCGAGATCGTGGCCGTGTCCGCCGGCGTGCAGCAGTGCCAGGAAACCATCCGCACGGCGCTCGCCATGGGCGCCGACCGCGGCATCCTGGTGCAGACCGACGACGAGCTGCAGCCCCTGGCCGTGGCCAAGCTGCTGAAGGCGTTGGTGGACAAGGAAGGCCCGGACCTGGTGATCCTGGGCAAGCAGGCCATCGACGACGACAGCAACCAGACGGGCCAGATGCTGGCCGCCCTGCTGGGCTGGTCCCAGGGCACCTTCGCCTCCAAGGTCACCGTGGACGGCGGCACCGCCACCGTGGTGCGCGAGGTGGACGGCGGCCTGGAAACCGTGGCCCTGAAGATGCCCATGGTGCTGACCGCCGACCTGCGCCTGAACGAGCCGCGCTATGCCTCGCTGCCGAACATCATGAAGGCGAA
>JAGREA010000094.1 GCA_020446745.1 Rhodobacterales bacterium
AGTCCAGGATGTCGTCGATGATGCGCAGCAGCGAGAAGGCGGAATTGCGAATGGTGTTGGTCATGTCCCGCTGGTCTTCCGTCAGCTCCGTTTCCACCAGCAGGTCGATCATGCCCACCACGCCGTTCATGGGCGTGCGGATCTCGTGGCTCATGGTGGCCAGGAAGGCCGACTTGGACTCGCTGGCCGCCTTGGCGGCTTCCAGGGCATCGCGCAGCTCGGCTTCCTTGCGCTGCAGTTCCTCGTTGGCCTGGCGCAGGTCCTCGGCCATGGAGGCCCGCTTCTCGGCCTCGGCCTGGCGCACCTTGGCGATGTCGGCCTCGCGCTCCTTGGCCTCCAGTTCGCTGGCGATCTTCTTCTTGTGGTCGGCCAGGAACTTGCTGCGCAGCAGGCTGCGGGACCGGGCCAGCAGGACCTGGACGTCGCTGGACTTGGCGATGAAGTCGTCGGCGCCGGAATCCAGGGCGCGGACCAGGTTACCGGGGTCCTCGCTGTCGCTGACCACCACCAGCACGGGGTCGATGGTGCCCTTGGCGCGGCGGCTGGCCAGTTCGCGGCACAGGTCGAAGCCCGACATGCCGGGCAGGTCCATGTTGGTCAGCACGCAGTCGATCTGCTCGCCTTCGCACACGGCCAGGGCGGCCTTGCCGTCCTTGGCGGTGCGCACCACCAGGCCTTCCCGTTCCAGGGCGGCGGTGACGAAGCTCAGGTAGGCCTGACTGTCATCCACCAGCAGGATGTGGGTCTTGCGCAGGTCCTCCTCGAACCGGGCCGAATCGTAGTTGCGCCGGCCAGAGCGCTTCAGCAGGGCGTTGGCGCGGATCAGCAGGTTGGCCATGTCGTCGGTCTTGACCACATGGTCGTCGGCGCCGCTGTCCAGGCCCATCAGCTCGACCTCGGTGCTCTGGTTGGCCGTCAGCATGATGATGGGAATGTCCTGGGTCGCCACGTTCAGGCGCAGCTTGCGGCACAGGTCGGGGCCCTGCATGCCGGGCAGGTGGCAGTCCGTGACCACCAGGTCGGGCAGGCCCTTTTGCAGGGTCAGCAGGGCGTCCTCGCCCGACGACGCGCAGGTGACGTCATAGCCGCCGTCCTCCAGGACCGACTGGATCAGCACGGCCTGGGTCAGGGAGTCTTCGATCAGCAGGATCTTTGCCTTTTTCATCCTCAACTCACCTTCTTGATTTCCGCAAAGAGACTGGGAATGGGAGCGTTCGTAGGAGCCGGGCGTTCGTCATCACGCCGGCCGGGCGCAACGCCGCCGGAAAGCCGACGGCCCAGGGCCAGGTCGAGAATCCGGTTGGGCAGGGCTTCCAGGGGCAGCACCGCGTGGGCCAGGCCGGCATCCACCACCGCCTTGGGCATGCCGAACACCACGCTGGTGGCGGCGTCCTGGACCACCACCCGGCCGCCTGCGGCGCGAACGTCCCGCGCCCCCTCGCAGCCGTCGGCGCCCATGCCCGTCAGGACCACGGCGATGGCGTCGGCCCCGCAGGCCTGGGCCACGGACCGCAGCAACACGGTGGCCGACGGCCGGTAGCCCTGTTCGGGCGCCGCCGCCAGCAGGCGGGCTTTGAAGTCCTTGCCCACGGTCAGGTGGCGGCCGTCCGGCGCCAGATAGACCGTGCCCGGCAGCAGGGTTTCGCCTTCGGCGGCGACGCGGATGTCCAGGGCCGATGTGGTGCCCAGCCAGGCGGCCATGCCGGCCAGGAAGCCGTCGGCGATGTGCTGGACCACCACGATGGGCAGGGGAAAGTCGGCCGGCAGGGCCGACAGGATCCGTTCCAGGGCCACGGGCCCACCGGTGGAGGCCGCCAGGGCGACGATACCCCGGGAACGGCCGGCGGCCGCCGGATCCCGCCGCGGGCCGGCGGCCTGCGGCCGGGCACCGCGCAGGCGCACCACCTTCACCTGGGACATGGACTTGACGGCCGAGACCAGCTCCTCGCGGTGCCGGGCGAATGCCGGCGACGCCGGTCCCGGGGGCTTGGGCAGCACCATGACGGCGCCCATGCGCAGGGCCCGCATGGCGTTTTCCACCTGGCCGGATTCGATGGTGGCCGACACGATGACGATGGGCAGCGGGTTCTGGCTCATGATCCGCTTGGTGGCTTCGAAGCCGTCGCACACGGGCATGTTGATGTCCATGGTCATCACGTCGGGGCGCAGGCGGCGGGCCATGTCCACGGCCTCCTGGCCGTTGCGGGCCTGGCCGATCACGGTGATGTCGGGGTCGGAATCCAGCATCGCCACCAGCAGTTCGCGGGCGGTGACGGAATCCTCGGCGATGAGCACGCGGATCATGGCTTCGCCCTCACAACAGCTGGCGCACGGTGTCGACCAGGACGGTCTGGTCGAACCGGCTTTTCACCAGGTAGGCATTGGCCCCCGCTTCCAGGCCCCGGGCCCGGTCCTCGGGCTTGCCGCGGCCGGTGACCAGGATCACCGGCAGGGCGCGGTGGCGGGAGGAGCCGCGGATGGTGCGGGTCAGCTCGATGCCGTTCATGCGGGGCATCTCGAAATCGCTGATCAGCAGGTCCGGGGGCGACTGCTGGATCATGCTCCAGGCTTCCTGGCCGTCGGCGGCGGTCCGCACCTCGAAGCCCTCCTGCTCCAGGATGCTGGCCTCCAGGGTGCGGGTGGTGACGGAATCGTCGGCGATGAGCAGGCGGACCTTGCCGGCAGCCGCGGTCTCGGTCCGGAGGGCCGCCACGCTGGCCTCGGCCCCGGCCGCGCCGCCCAGGCCCAGGGCGTGGGCCACCAGCTCGCTGGCGCTGAGCACCGGAGACACCGTGCCGTCGGTCAGAAGGGTCACGCCGCGCACGAAGGGCGTGCCCCGCAGGCGCGGCCCCAGATCCTTCAACAGGATGTCCTGTTCGGCCACCAGTTCGTCCACGGCGAAGGCGGCCCGCAGGCCGCCGGCCGACAGGACCACCACCGACAGGGTGTCGTCGTCCCCGTCGTCGGCCTGGGCCAGGCCCGGGTCCAGCACGCCGCCCAGGCGGACGATGGACACCGGCGTGTCGTCCAGGCACAGGGTCTCGCGCCCGTCCAGCATGCGCACGGCCTGGCGTTCGACCCGCATCATGGTGGTCACCGGGGTTGAATCCAGGGCCAGGATCTGGCCGTTCACCCGCACCAGGATGGCCTTGATGGTGGCCAGGGTGAGTGGCAGGTGGATGGTGAAGCAGGTGCCCGCCCCCGGTTCGCTGGTCACCGCCAGGGTGCCGCGGTGGGTCTCGATGGTCTTCTTGACGATGTCCAGGCCCATGCCGCGGCCGGCCACCTCGGTGACGCCGTCGGCGGTGGACATGCCGGGGGCGAAGATCAGCATGGCCGGGTCAACCGAGGTATCCAGGCCCTTGGCCTCGGCGGCGCGGATGATGGCGTCCTGGTCCAGCCCACGGCCGTCGTCGCGCAGCGCCACCACCAGCGACTGGCCCTCGGTGCCCACCGAAAGGGTCAGGCGCCCCTCCTCCGCCTTGCCGGCGCGGCGGCGGTCCTCGGCCGTCTCGATGCCGTGGTTGACGGCGTTGCGGATCAGGTGCAGCAGCGGCTCGCGGATGAAATCGATGACCGAGCGGTCCACCTCGGTGCGGCCGCCGACCAGGGTGAAGGCCACGCGCTTGCCCTGGTCCCGGGCGATGTCGCGCACCGACCGGTCGAAGCCCACGCAGGCGTGCTCGAAGGGCAGCAGGCGCAGGCGGCGGATGTCCCGCTCCACCGACGACACCGCCGCCTCCACCAGGCCGCGGTCCCGCGACAGGCCCTTGACGAGGGTATCGGTTTGGGCCGCCAGGTGGTTCAGGTTGCTGTCGCAGGTTTCCACCAGGGCGGCGGCGCGCGGCACCTGGGCGGCCAGGTCGCGCAGCGGGCGGACGGCGGCGGTCCAGGACTTCTGCCAGGTGCGCAGGAAGTCCCGCATCTCGGCCAGTTCGTCGTCCCGGCCCTTGATGCGCTGGCGCGCCACCAGCAGTTCGCCGAACGAGGTGAGCAGGCCGTCCAGCTTGTCGGCACGGATACGAACAAGCTTTTCGGCGTTGGACGCCCCGGGGGAGGGGACAATGGGCGCCTGGGCACCGCTCTCCTCGTTCGGCGCAACCGGCGCGACCCGCTTCCCGTTCTTGGGGGCCGACGCCGGCGGGGCCGCCGGCGCTTCGGCCGGCGGCGTGGGGTCCTGGGATGTCCTATCCTGGAACGCACCGTCGTCGCGCGCCGCGTTCTGGCGCGCGCCGCCCTGGGCCTGATCGGCCGGCGCCGGGGCATCGGAGGGCTCTGATGCACAGGCTTCCAGGGCAAGGATGACGTCGTCGTAGGCCGGGCCGCCACTGACCGTCTCGCCGGCCTGCAGCTGCTCGGTGGCCTGCTGGGCCAGGTCGATGGCGGCCAGCACCGCAT
>JAGREA010000008.1 GCA_020446745.1 Rhodobacterales bacterium
ATGAGCAGGGAGCCGCCCAGGGCCGCCACCTGGGGCCAGACCACGTAGGTCACCCCCAGGTCGAAGCCGTCCAGGTCGTAGGGCACCTGGACCTGGCGCTCGTCGGCGGAGAAGAAGAACAGGGCCGCGTTCTCCAGCACGATGGAGACACCCAGGGTCACCAGCAGGATCATCTCGTCGCGGCCGTGGCTGGTGCGGCCGATGACCGAGCGCTGCAGGGCGTAGCCGAACAGGAAGCCGCCGGGCACGACGATGGCCATGGCCAGGTAGGGGTCCAGGCCCAGGCCGTGCCACAGGAAGAACACGGCGTACATGGCCAGCATCAGCAGGCTGCCGTGGGCGAAGTTGATGATGTGCAGGACGCCGTAGATCAGGGTCAGGCCCAGGGCCACCAGGGCATAGATGGCGCCCAGGAACACGCCGCCCACGGCCGAGCCGAGCACGGTCGACCATGAGTAGACGGGGATTTCCAGGCCGAAGAGGTCCATGGGCGGTGATCGCTGTGGAAGGGGTCGCGGGATGCCGGGGGCGGCGCAGGGCCGCCCGCGGCGAAACAGGCGCGGCCGGGATCAGGCCGGGCGCGGGAATTGGGCCGGCTTGGTGGCGTAGTCGGCCGGGGCCACCACCTCGATCTCCTTGCCCTGGATCTGCATGACCAGGGGCTGGGCGCCCTCGTTCTGGCCGTTGACCATCTTGGTCGGGCCGTAGGGCATGAAGTGCCCGTCCCAGGTGCTGGACGCCATGGCCGCGATGATCTTGGCGCGGTCGGCGGAGCCGGCGCGCTCCATGGCGTCGGCGGCGAACATGACCGCCTCGTAGGCCAGGAACACCTCGTAGGAGTAGCTCTTGCCGGCGGCCTCGGTCTTCTTGCGCAGGGCCTGGGCGGCGGCGTTCTTGGGGTCGAACCAGTGGTTGCAGTCCATGACGTACTGGGCCGCGTCGGGGAACTCGTCCAGGAAGCGGTACTGGGACGAGGCGCCGCCCAGGACCGAGTAGATGGCCTTGGGCATCACCCGCTGGCGCTGCAGGGTGCGCAGGAACAGGACGCCCTCGTTGTAGTAGTGGGACGGGATCACCAGGTCCGGGTTGATCTCCTTGATCTTCAGGGCGATGTTCTGGAAATCCTTGTTCGGCGTCGGGTGGGGCAGGATCTCCTTGACCTCGAAGCCCGCCGGCTCCAGGCCCTTCTTCATCAGGCCGGCCATGAAGCTGCCGAACGGCGTGGTGTTCTCGTGCACGATGACCACGGACTTGGCCGGGCTGCCGGCGGCCTTGTTGATGTCGATAAGCTGCTGCACGCCGGCCTGGGTGATGACGCCGAAGCCGGGGCCGAAGCGGAAGGTGTTCTCCAGCCCGCGGCCGACGATCTTGTCGTTCACGCCCACGTCCACCACGTGGGGGATGCCGTACTTGGCCGCCGCCTGGGTGGTGGCCAGGCAGATGCCCGAGGCATAGGCGCCGACGATAGCGGCGACCCCGGCCTCGTTGAACTTCTCCACCTCCTGGGCGCCGATCTCGGCCTTGGACTGGGCGTCGCCCAGCACGGCCTCCAGCTTGGCCCCGCCCAGGGCCTTGATGCCGCCGGCGGCGTTGACCTCGTCGATGGCGGTCAGGGCGCCGAACCGGCACTGGGTGCCCGAGAACTGCAGGAATCCGGTCACCGGATGGACGACGCCGATCTTGACCGGCCCCGCCGCCCGGGCGACGTGGGGGAACCCGAGCACCCCGGCGGTGGCCAGGGCGGTGCCGGCGGAGGCG
>JAGREA010000095.1 GCA_020446745.1 Rhodobacterales bacterium
CCCTGCTGCGCCTGGACGTGGGCGACGACCCCCTGCCGGTGCTGGACCTGGCCGATTCCGACACCGCCCAGGTGGGGGACCTGGTGTTGGCCATCGGCAACCCCTTCGGCGTCGGCCAGACGGTGACCAGCGGCATCATCTCGGCCAACGCGCGGACCAAGCTGAGCGGCTCGGAGGTGGACGTGTTCCTGCAGACGGACGCCGCCATCAACCCCGGCAACTCGGGCGGCGCCCTGCTGTCCATGGATGGCCGGGTGGTGGGCATCAACACGGCCATCTATTCCAAGAGCGGCGGCTCCATGGGCATCGGCTTCGCCATCCCGTCCAACCTGGTGAAGGCCTACGTGGCCGGGGTGGAGGCCGGACACGGCGGCCTGGTGCGGCCCTGGCTGGGGGCCTGGGGGCAGGGGGTCACCTCGGACATCGCCGCCTCGCTGGGCATGGACCGGCCGGCCGGCATCCTGATCAACGACATCTACAAGGGCGGCCCGGCCGACCGCGCCGGCCTGAAGGTGGGCGACGTGGTGCGGGCCGTGAACGGGCAGGAGGTGGACGAGCCCGCGTCCCTGCGCTACCGCGTGTCCACCCTGGCCATCGGCGGGGAGGCGAAACTGAACGTGTGGCGGCGCGGCCGGGAAACCAGCCTGGACGTGGCCCTGCGGCCGCCGCCCGAGGACCCGCCCCGCGACGTCACCGAGCTTTCGGGCCGCAATCCCCTGGCCGGGGCCACGGTGGCCAACATGTCGCCGGCCTTCGCCGAGGAGGTGGGCCTGGACACCATGGAGCGCGGCGTCATCGTGGTCGAGGTGCGCCGGGGCTCCAGCGCCGACCGGGTGGGCTTCGAACCCGGCGACTTCGTGCGCGGCGTCAACGGCCGGGACGTCAAGACCGTGGCCGACCTGCGCCAGGCCCTGCAGTCGGGCGCCGCCCGCTGGGGGCTGGCCATCCAGCGGGGCGACAAGGTGCACAACCTGGTCATCGACCGGTGACCGGCCTGTTCGAGGCCCAGGCGCCCCGTCCCCTGGCGGACCGGCTGCGGCCCCGGACCCTGGACCAGGTGGTGGGTCAGGACCACCTGCTGAACCCCGACGGCCCCCTGGGCCGCATGATCGCCGCCGGCAAGCTGGGCTCCATCGTGCTGTGGGGCCCGCCGGGCACGGGCAAGACCACCATCGCCCGCCTGCTGGCCGAACGCACGGACCTGGATTTCGAACCCCTGTCGGCCGTGTTCTCGGGCGTCGCCGACCTGCGCAAGGTGTTCGAGGCGGCCAAGAACCGGCGCCGGGCCGGGCGCGGCACCCTGCTGTTCATCGACGAGATCCACCGCTTCAACCGGGCCCAGCAGGACGGCTTCCTGCCCTATGTGGAGGACGGCACGGTGGTGCTGGTGGGGGCAACCACGGAAAACCCGTCGTTCGAGCTGAACGCCGCCCTGCTGTCGCGTTGCCAGGTGATGGTGCTGAACCGCCTGGACGACGCGGCCCTGGAAACCCTGATCACCCGGGCCGAGGCCGACCTGGGCCTGACCCTGCCGTTGACCGACGACGCCCGGGCCACCCTGCGGGCCATGGCCGACGGCGACGGGCGCTACCTGCTGAACATGGTCGAGGCCCTGGCCGACCTGCCGGCCGGCGCGGCCCTGGACCCGGCCGGCCTGACCACCGCCGTGCAGCGACGCCGGCCGCTCTACGACAAGTCCCAGGAAGGCCACTACAACCTGATCAGCGCGCTGCACAAGTCGCTGCGCGGGTCCGACACCGACGCGGCGCTGTACTGGTTCGCCCGCATGCTGGAAGGGGGCGAGGACCCCACCTATATCGCCCGGCGCCTGGTCCGCTTCGCCTCGGAGGACGTGGGTCTGGCCGACCCCCAGGCGCTGCCCCAGGCCCTGGCCGCCTGGGATGCCTACGACCGCCTGGGCTCGCCGGAAGGGGAACTGGCCCTGGTCCAGTGCGTCATTTACCTGGGCACGGCGCCCAAGTCCAACGCCGCCTACAAGGCCGAGAAGGCGGCCCGGCGGACGGCCCGGGAGACGGGCTCGGTGATGCCGCCCAAGCACATCCTGAACGCCCCCACGCGGATGATGAAGGACCTGGGTTATGGCCAGGGCTATGCCTACGACCACGATGCCGAGGACGGCTTTTC
>JAGREA010000096.1 GCA_020446745.1 Rhodobacterales bacterium
CCATTTCGGTGTTGACGGCGAAGGTGGGGCGCCCGGGCAGGAAGGCGGCCAGCAGCACCCCGTCCAGGAACGATACGTGGTTGACCACGATCACCGCCCGCTTGCCGGCGGCCTCCAGGTTGTCGGCGCCGTGGACCTTGACCCGGTACAGCAGGCGCAGCACGCGCACGGCCAGGGCCTTGGCCACCTCGTGGGGCAGCAGCTGCACCGCCAGCACGGCCACGGCGCCGCTGGCCACGGCGATGGCCAGGAAGATCTGCGGCACCGTGGCGCCCCAGCCCAGCAGCACCACCGTGGCGGCGGCGGCGCCGACCACGAACAGGGCGTTCATGATGTTGTTGGCGGCCACGGCACGGGCCCGGGCGCTCTCGTCGGACCAGGCCTGCAGGATGGCGTACAGGGGCACGATGAAGACGCCGCCGCACACCGCCATCAGCAGCAGGTCCGCCAGCACCCGCCAGTTGCCCGGATCGCGGACAAAGGCGGCCACCCCCACCAGTTCGTCCCGCGTCGGCGCCAGGTCGGAGGCGGCGAAGAACAGGTCGACGGCGAACAGGCTGAGCCCGATGGCGGCGAAGGGCACGTACTTGGCGTTGATCTCGCCCTTCAGCAGGCGGTTGCACAGCAGGGAGCCGAGCCCGATGCCGATGGAAAAGACGGTCAGCAGCAGGGTCAGCACCTGTTCGTTGGCGCCCAGGTGGTCCTTGGTGAAGGCCGGAAGCTGGGTCAGATAGGTGGCCCCCACCAGCCAGAACCACGAGATGCCCAGGATCGACAGGAACACGTTCTCCTGGGCCGCCGTGTCCTTCAGGATCTTCCAGGTCTCGGTCAGGGGATTGAGGCCGATCTTCAGGCCCGGGTCCGCCGCCGGCGCCTTGGGAATCATCAGGCTGCCGCCCCAGCCGGCCAGGGCCGTGGCGACGACGATGGCGCAGATCCAGGTCACCCCGTCGGGCTGCAGCACGATGGCGCCGCCCAGGATGGTGCCGACCAGGATCGCCAGGAAGGTGCCCATCTCGATCAGGGCGTTGCCGCCGATCAGTTCGTCCTCGCCCAGGTGGTCGGGCAGGATGGCGTACTTGAGCGGCCCGAAAAAGGCCGACTGGGTGCCCATCAGGAACAGCACGACGATCAGGAACCAGGGGTCGCCCATGGCGAAGGCCACCGCGCCCAGGGCCATGACCGCCACCTCGGTCAGCTTGATGCGGCGGATCAGCATGGCCTTGTCATAGCGGTCGGCGAGCTGCCCGGCCGTGGCGGAAAACAGGAAGAAGGGCAGGATGAACAGCCCGCCGGCCAGGGTCACCAGCATTTGCCCGCCCTGGGTGTCGCCGTCGGCAATGCGGTACAGCACCAGGATCATCATGGCGTTCTTGAACACGTTGTCGTTGAAGGCGCCCAGAAGCTGGGTCACGAACAGCGGCATGAACCGCCGCGCCGACAGCAGGTGGATCTGGTTCTGCATCCGTGGTCTCCCCCTTCGCGCTGCCGCGAGCATAGATGGTTTTCGCCACCGCCGTCATCGCCCCTGTCGTGTGGCGCCGGCCCGGCCGCCCGGGGTCAGGTCCGGCGCACCGGAGTCGTGGTTCGGGACCGGGGCACCCCGGCCGCCCACCCGATTATCGCCACCAATCCTTAACGAACAACCGATGCAGGCATCATCCCATGCCATTGCACCGGCCACCGTCCAGGAACCGGCGCAGGGCCGCCCAGGTGTCCGGGTGGTTGATCAGCAGGGCGTGGATGGCGTTGACCCGCAGGAAGTCGTCGCTGCCGGGCAGGCGCGCCTCGTCGACCCGCACGATGCCGTCGTCGTCCCCGGCCAGCCAGGGGTTGAAGCCCTCGCCGCCGTCGCCGCCGGCGATGATGCAGTGGCGCACCCGCGGCAGCGGCACGGCCGTGGCCGCGTCGGGCACCAGGGCTTGTCCGGATGGCCCGGCCAGGACCCGGTACAGGTCCCAATCGCCCAGGGCCCCGGCGGCGGCGGCACCCCTGCTGGGCGGCCCGGCCATGACCAGCCCGCCGACGGCGAAGCGGTCCCGCCACGGCGCCGGCCGGTCCAGGGCCTGGCGCACCACCAGGGCCCCCATGCTGTGGGTCACGAAGGTCACCCGCCCGGTACCCGGCAGGGCGTCCAGGACGCCGTTCACCTGGGCGGCGTGGTCGGCGAGGCTGCGCCGGGTGCTGGGATAGGTGATGGCCAGGGCCTCGTACCCGGCGTCGCGGAGGCGCGGCGCCAGGCGGTCGAAGGCGGCCTTGGAGCGGGCCAGGCCGTGGACCAAGACCACCACCCGACGGCCCTGGCGCGCCGCCCCGGCACCGGGGTTGTGCCGGGCCAGCTCGGCCAGGCAGTGGGTCCGGTCCCCCCAGGCCAGGCGCCGGTCGCCGCCGTCCAGCAGGCGGAAATGGCCGGTGACCACGTTCTCCTGCACCCGCCAGCCGTCGGCGGTGACCACCCGGTCGGCCCAGAACTGGCGCCCGCCCAGGGTCGGCGTGGCGATGGCCGCGTCCTTGCCGGGATCTCCGTCAGCCAGGGCGTGGGCCATGGAGCC
>JAGREA010000097.1 GCA_020446745.1 Rhodobacterales bacterium
CGTGCGCCAGATGCACCTGCGCCAGATGCCCGGCCGCCTGGTGGGCGAGACCGTGGACGCCGACGGGCGCCGCGGCTACGTGCTGACCCTGTCGACCCGCGAGCAGCACATCCGCCGCGAGAAGGCGACCAGCAACATCTGCACCAACTCGGGGCTCTGCGCGCTCGCCTTCAACATCCACCTGACGCTGCTGGGCGAGCGCGGGTTCCGCCACCTGGCGGCCCTGAACCACGCCACCGCCGCCAACCTGGCCGACCGCCTGGACGCCCTCGACGGGGTCCGGGTGCTGAACGACAGTTTCTTCAACGAGTTCACGGTGCGCCTGGCCAGACCCGCGGACGCGGTGGTCGAGGCCCTGGCCGATCGCGGCATCCTGGGCGGGGTACCCGTGTCGCGCTTCCACCCCGACCGGCCGGACCTGGCCGACCTGATGCTGGTCGCCGCCACCGAGACGGTCGGCGACGACGACGTGGACCGCCTGTGCGCGGCCCTGACGGAGATCCTGGCATGAGCACGCCCGACACCTACACCGGCAACCGCGGCCTGCTGCTGGAGGAGCCGCTGACCTTCGAGACCGGCGACCCGGCGCTGAGCGCCGTCGATCTGCCCCCGGTGCCCGAGGCGGCCAGCCGCCTGGGCGGGCTGGCGCGGGAGGGCGAGATCGGCCTGCCCGGCCTGTCGGAGCCCCAGGTCATGCGCCACTACCTGCGCCTGAGCCAGAAGAACTACTGCATCGACACGGGCTTCTATCCCCTGGGTTCGTGCACCATGAAGCACAACCCGCGCCTGAACGAAAAGATGGCCCGCCTGCCGGGCCTGGGCGACCTGCACCCCCTGCAACCGGTGAAGACGGCCCAGGGCGCCCTGGAGCTGATCGACGCCTGCGCCCGCTGGCTGAAGGTGCTGACCGGCATGCCCGCCGTGGCCATGTCGCCGGCCGCCGGGGCCCACGGCGAGCTGACGGGCCTGATGACCATGCGCGCCGCGCTGAAGGACCGGGGCGACCACCGCAAGACCGTGCTGGTGCCGGAATCGGCCCACGGCACCAACCCGGCCAGCGCCCACTTCTGCGGCTTCAAGGTGGATTCCATCCCCGCCGACGACCGCGGCCGGGTGGACCTGGCGGCGTTCAAGGACAAGCTTTCCGACGACGTGGCCGGCATCATGCTGACCAACCCCAACACCTGCGGCCTGTTCGAGAACGACATCATCGACATCGCCGAGGCCGTGCACGGGGCCGGCGGCTACTTCTATTGCGACGGCGCCAACTTCAACGCCATCGTCGGCCGGGTGCGGCCCGGCGACCTGGGCATCGACTGCATGCACCTGAACCTGCACAAGACCTTTTCGACCCCCCACGGGGGCGGCGGGCCCGGCGCCGGGCCGGTGGTGCTGTCGGAACGGCTGGCGCCCTATGCCCCCCTGCCCTACGTGGTGCACGGGCCGAACGGGTTCGACCTGGTGGAGCACGCCGGCCAGACGGGCCAGGCGGGCGGGGACGCCAAGCCCTTCGGCCGGATCAAGGGCTTCCACGGCCAGTTCGGGGTGTTCGTGCGGGCGCTCAGCTACATGATGGCCCTGGGGGCCGACGGCCTGCGCCAGGTGGCGTCGGACGCGGTGCTGAACGCCAACTACCTGATGGCCAGCCTGTCGGACGTGCTGACGCCCTCGTTCGCCGGGCCCTGCATGCACGAGGTGCTGTTCGACGACCGGTTCCTGAAGGACACGGGGGTGTCCACCCTGGACTTCGCCAAGGCCATGATCGACGAGGGCTACCACCCCATGACCATGTACTTCCCCCTGGTGGTGCACGGCGCCCTGCTGATGGAACCCACCGAGACGGAAAGCAAGGCCACCCTGGACGAGTTCATCGGCTCCGTGCGCGACCTGGCCCGCCGGGCCCACGCCGGCGAGGCCGAGGCCTTCCACGCCGCCCCGGTGCTGACGCCCCGCAAGCGCCTGGACGAAACCCTGGCCGCCCGCAAGCCGGTGCTGCGCTGGACCCCGCCGGAACTGGACCAGGCGGCGGAATAAGGAAGGCCGGCGGCCGGCTTCCCCGGCCTTCCGACAACCCGCGAGAGTGGATGTCATCTGGACATCCATTCACAACCACTTACGTGACTGAACATGAAATCCAACGGCCAGGACTAATTCTGGCCGTCTTGGCTTTTCAAAGGTTCAGCGAATCCCACGCGCAGAATACGGCAGAATACGGTGACAGTTTACTTATTTAAATACGGTTAAATACGAATACGGTGACAGTTTACTTGTTTCCGGCCGTGTCAGTTAGGTTAAATTTGTCTCCAAAGGGTCCCGCTTCGTGCAGCAAACCCTCAGTGATCCTCCACGTTGCTGAAATAAGTAAACTGTCACCGTATTTGCCACCGTATTTGCACCGTATTTGATCACGCCCCCGGAAAGAGATGACACATCAGGTTGTATTGCTTATGATATATGCACTGAAAAGTGACCACTTTCAAGCCCGCCATGTTCCATGATCCCCATCGATGATTTCGAACTTGTCTGGTCATTAAGTGACTCTCGGTACCATCGCCCGGGAGAGCCACCCCGGGCGCCCATCGAGGCGGGCCCGCCGGCGGCCAATTGTTTTCAACGATTCGGCCTGCATTACATGGGTGAAGAAAAGATATTTCATACGCTTATGTATCGCGGATCTCCGATCGAATCGGTTTTTATTGAAGGGCATTATTTGGTTGCACAATATAAATGCAAAAGGGGTTACTTATTTATTTCTTCATACAGCGATCTATCCTATCTGGAATGCTTCAAGGATATCCCATCGAACGTCAGCCTGTTCGTTCATTTCGTCTTTGAGGACTTCTCCGGCGTGGAGTGGGAGATCCTGGATACGGACTGCCCGCGATCGATCTGCCGCGATCCCGGTGTTGGAACGGACCATAGGCACAAGGATGAACTGGCCCCCTTCGACGTCTGCCAGCCCCTGGGCGAGAACGAACTGGTCATCCGCCTGAAGGACCGCGAGGTCTACCGGATTTCCGTCCACGTGCCGCCGGAACGCTTCCTGCTGGCGCGGGACGAAAGCAACCACTTCGGCCCCTCGTTCCTGGGGCGCCGATACTTGAAGATCCGGTCCGTCGCCGCGCCCTGGAAGCTGGGCATCCCCGCGCTGTCGGACTGAACCACCCATCGCAACCGACCGCCACCGCGCCACCGGACGAGGCCCGCCATGACCGACCGACAGGACCAAGCCAGCGACCCCACCGGTTGGCTTCGTGCCTATTCCATCCTGCGCTGGTTGGCCCACCCTCTCGTCTGGCTCGTTCTGGCTGCCCTGTCCGTTGTCGCACTCAAGCAGTGGCGTTATATCGAGTACAACGCCTACACCCAACCCGTACCGGTGAGATGCGTGAACGCCAAGCGCGAAGCGGAAGTGGTGACGGGCTGGAAGATGAAGGACACCTTCTTCCGTCACATGGTGGCCCAATTGGAGTTGACGAATATCCGATATGTGTCGGAGGACATTGTGTTCCAGGATATCGATCCGGACGCGTCTCCAAACGTGTTGGTCAAGAAGATCAACAAGATCTGGGTCACGCGGGACATCATTCAAAACAACAGCTTCTACAATTCCTCTCTCGAGGCGGCGCGCAAGTCCCTGGCGGCGGACCGGGCGCGATGCATCATCACCATCACCCTGGAAGACGAGAAAAAGGGCGTGCCCCTGGAAGACGCCAGGCTCACCTGCGACGAAATGCGGACGGTGGCCTATTGGCCCTCCCGCGCCGCGAAGGACGCCTATTACGACGTCGATCAGGCCTGCATGGCGAAGCGCCGCGAACGGGAAGTCCTGCCGCCGCCCGCCAAGCCACCGGCGCAATGACGGTGGAACCATGAGTCCGTCGCCACACAGATAAAGCAGGGCATCCTCGCGCTGTCGGACTGAACCACCCATCACCGCGCCACCGGACGAGGCCCGCCATGACCGACCGACAGGACCAAGCCAGCGCTCCCATCGGTTGGCGCCGCGCCTATGCGGCCCTGCGGGTGCTGGCCCACCCCGTCGTCTGGCTGGCCCTGGCCGCTCTGGCCGGCGTCGCGGTGTGGCAATGGCATCACATCGCGTACGAGACCTTCTCGCAGCCTGCCCCGGTGATGTGCGTCAACGAGGTGCGAGAGGTGGAGACGGTCACCGGCTGGCGAATGAAGGATACGTTCTTCAAGACGTTCCTGGCCGAACTGGAAACGAACAAGGTCCAGAACGTCTGGCGCGACAAGACGTCGGAATGGGAGGAACGGGACGGCGTTTCCCATTTCGTTGGCAAGACGATCAACAAGATCTGGGTCACGCGGGACATCATCGAGAACGAGGAATTCGACCGGTTCTCTCTGGAAGCGGCAAGAAAGGCCCTTGCGGCGGACCGGGCGACCTGCATCATCACCATCACCCTGGAAGACGAGAAAAAGGGCGTGCCCCTGGAAGACACCATGCTGACCTGCGACGAAATGCGGACGGTGGCCTATTGGCCCTCCCGCGCCGCGAAGGACGCCTATTACGACGTCGATCAGGCCTGCATGGCGAAGCGCCGCGAACGAGAAGTCCTGCCGCCGCCCGCCAAGCCGAAATGACGGCAATCTGCCGGCCGGTTAAAGCAGCGACTCCCGCTCCCCGTCCGGGTCGGACAGGTCCACCTCGGCGGCCAGGTCGTCGTCGCCGGCGGCGAACAGGGAGTCCACATAGGCGAACTCCTTGCGCAGGCCGTGGCGCTCCAGCAGCTTGCGGCGGGCGGCCTCGGGGAAGTCGCTGAACATCACCACGCCCTTGTCGATCAACAGGTCGATCAGGTCCTCCAGCACCCGGGCCATGGCCAGGTCGGATTCCACGAACGACGGGCGCCCGCCGCCCTGGTCCAGGAAGGCCAGCAGCTCCGGCGCGTCGGCGGCCACCTCCTCGGTGGCGGCGCCCTCGGGCCGGGCGAACACGGCGTCGATGCGGCCCTGGCCGTCCCGTCGGATGAAGGGCATGGAGGACTCCCCTCTGTGATGTCCGAATTCAGTCTAGCCGCGACACGTGCCCAGGGCTAGGCATCCACGCCCACGGCGGCGGTCACGCCGTCGAAGCCGTCGGCCTTCAGGCGCGCCGCCAGGTCCAGGTTGATGCGCCGGGCCAGGCCCGGGCCGTCGAACACCATGGCGCTGTACACCTGCACCAGCGAGGCCCCGGCGCGGATGCGGGCATAGGCGTCCGCCCCGTCCTCGATGCCGCCCACGCCGATCAGCGGCAGGCGCCCTTCCGTCAGCCGGTACAGGTCCGTCAGCACGGCCTGGGCCATGGCCTTCAGGGGCCGGCCGCTCAGGCCGCCGGTCTCGCGCTTCTGGCCGTCGGCCAGGCTGTCGGGGCGGGTGATGGTGGTGTTGGTGGCGATCAGCCCGTCGATGCCCTCGGCCAGGGCCACGGCGGCGATGTCGGCCTTGTCCTCGTCGGTCAGGTCGGGGGCGATCTTCAGCAGCAGGGGCGGCGTGGCCTCGGGCAGGGTGGCCGCCAGTTCGGCCTTCACGGCGGCCAGCAGGGCGGCCAGGGGCTCGCGCCCCTGCAGGGCCCGCAGCCCCGGCGTGTTGGGCGACGACACGTTGACCACCACGTAGTCCGCGTGGGGCGCCAGGGCCCGCACCCCCAGCACGTAGTCGTCCACGGCGTCCTTGGTGATCTTGTTCTTGCCCAGGTTCACCCCCACCACGCCGCGCCGGGGCCGGGCCGCCAGGCGCTGCGCCACGGCCTCGGCGCCGTCGTTGGTGAAGCCCATGCGGTTGATCACCGCCCGGTCCGGGGTCAGGCGGAACAGGCGCGGCGCCGGGTTGCCGGGCTGGGCCAGGGGGGTGACGCTGCCCACCTCGACGAAGCCGAAGCCCTGGTCGAGCATCGCATCGGGCACCTCGGCGTTCTTGTCGAAGCCGGCCGCCAGGCCCACCGGGTTGGGGAAGGCAAGGCCCCACAGGGTGGAGGCCAGCACCGGTTCGTCCACCGGCGCCGGCCTGGGCACCAGGCCCGCCTTCAGCGACCGGATGGCCAGGCGGTGGGCCGCTTCCGGGTCCATCAGGTGCAGGAGCGGTCGGGTCAGGCCGAACAGGTCGGTCACGAAGCCTCCTCGGATGGGATGTCGTCAAGATCGGCGGGGAAGCGGTGACGGCCGTCGCCGTCCAGGGGCAGGTCGTCGACCCGCACGACGGCGTCCCGGGGCAGGCCGCCGTACACGTGGGGGAACAGGGCCCCGCCGCGCGACGGTTCCCACTTCAGGCCGTCGCCCACCTTCCCGGCGGCGACCCGCAGCAGCACCAGGCCCGCCTGGCCGGCCCGGTGTTTGGCCGCGCTGGCCCGCACCTGGGCGCCGGTGGAAAAGTGGATGAAGCCGTCGGCCAGGTCCTGGGTCGAGCCGCCATAGCGCGCTTCCCCCTGGCTGGCGGCCCATTCCTCGGCCCGGCAGATGTGGTAGATGTATGGATCGGACATGGCGCGAAAACTAGAACAAGTCCCGTGCGGACGGAAGCGTTGAGACGGGCCGGTCAGGGCGAATCGGCGAACCATTGCCCCCGCAACGAATATGTCATATGACATAGAAACTTGGGACCTGAAGTTGAGGGCCAGGGCCCAGATTCGCCATTGTTCACGTGGAGCACGACATGACGGCCATTCTACCCCTGGCACCCCTCACCGATTCCGCCGCACCGGCGCTGGACATTTCCCTGAACCTGATCGCCGAGCTGGCCCGCGCCGGCCTGCGCATCGTGCCCGACATGCCCGACGAGGCCATGATCCAGGCCGCCGTCCGGGCCGGGGCGCCCGATGCGGCCACGGCGGTCAGGATCTATGCCGCCATGGTCCACGCCGGGGACTGAAGCCCCGCCAGCCATCCTACCAGACAATCGTATCCAGGTTGTCGAAGGCCATCAGCGAACCGTCGTCGCCTTCCGGGGCGGCGGCGGCATCGGCATCGCCGAACACCTGGCCTTCGGTGCCGTCCCAGCGGGCGTCGCCGGCATCCACTTCCAGCACCCAGCCGCCGGCGCCCGGGGCGTCGGCGAAGGTGTCCACCTGCACGGTGTCGGTCCAGCCCTCGCCGCCGTTGAAATAGTCGCTGCCGTCACCGGCGCCGAAGATGAACAGGTCGTTGGCGCCGTCGGTCCAGGCCGGGCCGGGGCCGGACAGGTCCATGGCGTCGCCGTCGCCCGGGGCCTGATCGGCCGGGGCGTCAACGGACGCGGACGTGTCGGGGCTGTCGGCCCAGGGGTCGCTCAAGGGTGTTCTCCCACCATCTCTCCGGCCGGGCGCGCCGAAGGGGCGGGCCGGGCATCGGGTTAACGCCCCCAGGGTACGCGGGCCCGCCCGGGCCGGTCATGCAAAACCCGCCGGCCATGGCGAACAAGGTCAACGCGCGGGTCCTAGGGCGCTTTGCCGGCCGGCCATGGGCGGTTGGACGAACCGGCGCCCCGGCGCCTATAGTCTCACCGCCCCTCCACCGCAAAGGCCCCGCCCCATGTCCGACGCCACCACCCTGCTGTTCGCCAACGACGCCTTCTACGTGGCCTTCGCGGCCGGGGACCTGGCGGCCATGGACGACCTGTGGTCGCGCCGGGCCCCGGTGACCTGCCTGCACCCCGGGTGGACACCCCTGTTCGGCCGCCCGGCGGTGCTGAAATCGTGGCGCGCCATCCTGGAAAGCGGGTCCCTGCCCAAGGTGCGGTGCGAGAACGCCTCGGCCCACATCATGGGCGACGTGGGCTACGTCATCTGCAACGAAACCATGCCCGAAGGCCGCCTGGTGGCCACCAACCTGTTCCACCGGGAAGACGGCCGGTGGCGCCTGGTGGTGCACCACGCCGGGCCCACCAGCGGCCCCGCAGAAGCCCCGGCGGCCCCGGCCCCGGCGGCCCTGCAGTAGCCCCACGCCATGGCGGCCGCGCAGTCCCGATTATGCGACAATCGCATGACAGTTCGCGGACATTGGGGCTGGTCCCGGCGGCTCATTTACATTAAACTTATGTTATTAAGGATAATCTGTGAAATGGCCCAAACGTCGGCAAGAACGAAAGGGCCGAAGGAAGGATGTCATGCTCGATCCGATCACGATGTCGATGAAAATGCAGAACGCGGCTCTCGCCGGCACTTTCTTCGCCTCGTCCCTGGCCCTTGGCAATTTCGTCCGCATGATGCAGCAGGGCGGTCAGTTGATGGGCCCGCAGGGCCTGCCCTTCTTGGGCTCCGACCGCCGCCACCATCCGTGGAAGCTGTTCCGCGGCGCCAACCTGCTGGACCACTACGGACGCCGGCACCTGGACGTCGACGTGGAGCACATGCGCTAAGCCGTACGGCGGCGCCCGCTGCCCCCCTGCGGATGCCGCCGGCATGAGAACACCCGCGGGCCGCGCCGTCGAAGCCTTGCGCGCGCGGGCCGCGGATCTGCGCGCCGCCAATGATCCGGCCGGCGCCATCCGCCTGTACCGCCAGGCCCTGAGCCTGATCCCCCGGCACGTCCCCATCCTGAACGACCTGGGCGCCACGCTGATGCGCATGGGCGACCTGTCGGCCGCCGAGGCGCCCCTGCGCGCCGCCCGCGCCGCCGACCCGGGCCACCGGCCGTCGGCGGCCAATCTGGCCACCCTGCTGCGCCTGCGGGGCCGCCATCAGGAACACCTGGCCCTGCTGACCGAGATCCTGGACCGCCACCCCGCCGACGGCCAGGCGGCCCTGGACCGGGGCGACGCCCGGCGCCGGGCCGGCGACCTGGCCGGCGCCGTGGCCGACTACCGCCGGGCCTCGGAAACCGCCCCCCACCTGGCGGCGGCGTGGATCAACCTGGGCGGCGCCCTGCTGCAGTCGGGCGACGCCGGGGGCGCCATCGCCGCCTACGAATCCCTGCTGGCCCGGGAACCGGACCACGGCCGGGCCCTGGCCGGGGCCTGGCAGGCGCGGCGCGAGATCTGCGCCTTCGACGGGATCGACGCCGTCGAGGCCGGCCTGGACCGGGCCAACGCCGCCGCCCTGGCGGCCGGGCGGGTGCCGCCGGAAACCCCCATGATGCGCCTGAAGCGGATCGACGACCCGGCCGCCCTGAAGGCCCTGACCCGGGCCTGGGCCCCGGCGCCGCCGGCCGCCGGACCCGCCCCGCCCAGCCCCCGGACGCCGGACACGAAAGGACCCCTGCGAATCGGCCTGATGGCCTCGGGCCTGCGGGCCAACGTGTGCGGCTTCCACGTGGCGACCCTGCTGGACCACCTGGACGCCGACCGCCTGCAGGTGTTCCTGTACTCGCTTCTGCCCATGCCCGACGCGCCGGTGGGTGCGCGCCTGCGGGCCCGGGCCCGGGCCGTGCGCGACCTGACCGGTCTGCCGGCGGCGGTGGCGGCCCAGACCATCCGTGGCGACCGGCTGGACCTGCTGATCGACGTGGCCGGGCACACCCTGGGCGGGCGCCCCGATATCCTGGCCCGGCGGCCGGCCCCCGTGCAGGCCACCTACCTGGGCTATCCCGGCACCAGCGGCAGCCCCGCCCTGGACCTGGCCATCACCGACGTGGTGGCCGACCCGGCGGAATTCACCGAGGCCCTGGCGCGTCTGCCCAGCCCCTTCATGCCGTGGAACCCGGTGGCGCCGCCGGCCGCCGACGACGATGCGGCCCGGGCCCGGGGCCGGCGGGACCTGGGCCTGGCCGACGATGCCGTGGTGCTGGCCTGCCCCGCCTGGATCAACAAGATCACGCCGTCGCTGCTGGACCTGTGGCTGGGGGTGCTGGCCGACCACCCGCACGCGGTGCTGATGGTGGCGGGCGATTCGCCGGCCCTGCGCCGCCACCTGGGCGGCCGGGCGGCGGCCCGGGGCGTACCGGCGGAGCGCCTGCTGTTCATGCCCGTGGTGGGTCACCAGGCCTTCCTGGAGCGCCTGGCCCTGGCCGACGTGGGCCTGGACAGCTTTCCCTACACCACCCACACCACGATGATGGAGGCCCTGTGGGCCGGCCTGCCCATGGTGTCCCTGCGCGGGCGCCAGTACGCGGCCGCCATCGGCGCCGCCTTCGTGGACCTGGCCGGCCTGCCGGACCTGGTGGCCGATTCGCCCGAGGGCTACCGGCGCCGGGTGGATCGCCTGGTCACCGACCCGGCCTTCCGCGCCGCCTGCCGCGCCCACCTGATCGCCGGCCGCGCCACCTGCCGCCTGTTCGACACGGCGGCCACGGCCCGGGCCGTGACCCGGGCCATCGAGACCATCGTCGCCCGCTCGCGCCGGGGCGAACCGCAGGGACCGTTCGACGTGGCGGACTAGCGTTCCCGCAACGCCTCGCCCAGGGAGTCCATGAACGGGTCCAGCAGGTATTGCAGCACCGTGCGCTGGCCCGTGTGGATGCTGGCCGAAACGGCCATGCCCGGGAACAGGCGGTATTCCAGGGCGCCGCGGCGGAACCGGTCCTGGTCCGTCTCCAGCCGCACCTTGTAGAACGGCCGCCCGTCGCGGGTGACCAGGGTGTCGGGGCTGACCGTCACCACCGTGCCGTCCAGGGCGTCGAACCGCGAGGCGTCGGCCGAGGCCAGCTTGATGCGCGCCTTCTGCCCGGCCCGCACGTAGCCGATGTCGTCCACCGGCAGGCGGGCCTCCACCACCAGGCGGTCGCCGGCCGGCACGATGTCGGCCACCGCGTCGCCGGGGCGCAGCACGCCGCCCAGGGTGACCACCCGCAGGGTCTTCACCACCCCGTCCACCGGCGAGCGCACCACCGTGCGGCGCAGGCTGTCCTCGTACTTGGCCAGGCGCTGGGAATATTCGTCCAGCGACCGCCGGGCGTTGTCCAGGTCGGACCGCACCGCCTCCACGCTGCCGCTGTCCAGGGCCGATCGCTGGGCCGTGGCCTCGGCCAGGGCGGCCCGGGCCCGGGCCAGGGCTGATTCGTCCTGGGCGATCTGGCCCCGCAGCTCGCTGGCCTCCTTCAGCAGGTTCAGGTGGTTGTAGCGGTTGGTCAGGTCCTCCTTCAGCAGCTCCTCGCTGATGGCGATCTGCTCGCGCATCAGCTTCAGGGTGGCCTGGGTGGTGCCGATGCGCTTGGTGATGCCCTGGATGTCCTGGCGCCGCTGGGCGATGAGCTGGTCCATGCCCGCCCGCTCGTCGGACAGGCGGGCGCGGCTGGCCCGCAACAGGTCCCGCGCCTCGGCCACCTGGTCGGGGTGCTCGCGGGCCAGGTCCTCGGGCACGTCCAGGTCGGCCCGGCCCTCGGCCTGGGCTTCCAGGCGCAGCACCTCGAGCTGCAGGGCCGTCACCCGCACCTGCAGCTCGCCCAGGTCGGCGCCGCTGGCCGTGGACTGGAGCACCACCAGGGGCTGGTCGCGGGTCACCGCCTGGCCCTCGGCGACCAGGATTTCCGACACGATGCCCCCTTCCAGGTGCTGCACGGTCTTCACCTGGCTGGCCGGCACCACCTCGCCCGTGGCCGTGCTGACCACCGCCAGCCGGCCGAACGCGGCCCACAGGCCGAACACCACGCAGGCCGCCACGCACAGCGCCATCAGAAGCTGCGGACCACGGCCCACGGCGGCCTGGCTGGCATCGCCGGCAAAGCGGGGAATGGGGTTGGAGACCGACTGATCGCTCATGGCCTGTCCCTCATGGCAGGGCTCCGCCGTCCGAGGCCGGCGCGTCGGCTTCCGCCGGCGCCACGGCGTGGGGCAGGCCGGTCACCTTGGGCCGGGGCTTGATGTTCAGGTCCAGCAGGTAGCGGGCGCCCTTGATCATGCGCGGGTCGTGGGTGAACACCACCAGGCTGTGGCCGGCCCGGGCCAGGCGGCCCATGGCCGACAGCACGGCGGCGCGGCCGTCCGGGTCCAGCCCCTCGGTGGGCTCGTCGAACACCAGCAGGCGGCCGCCCGGGGCCACCGGGGCGGCATCGTCACCGGCGGTGGTGGAGCCCACCAGGGTGGTGGCCAGGGCCCGGGCCAGGGCCAGGCGGCGGCGGATGCCCAGGGCCAGGTGGCGGCCGTTTTCCGGGATCAGGGTATCGGCCCCCTGGGGGCTTTCGTCCACATAGCGGCGCAGGTCCGCCTGGTCGATGACGGTGGCGAAGGCGGCCTCGTCCAGGGGCAGGCCGGCGCACACGTTGTCGCGCAGGGACAGGTTCAGGAACAGGGGCTCCTGGGGCAGGTAGGCCACCTGGCGGCGCCACCA
>JAGREA010000098.1 GCA_020446745.1 Rhodobacterales bacterium
AGGCCGGCTTGGCCGCGCCGCCGCCGCCGGAACCGCCCCCGCCCCCGCCGGCGGCCGGGGCCGGCGGCTTCAGGTAGCCGTCCAGGTTGATCTTGTCCAGCGTCAGGTCGGCGCCGAAGGACGGGCGGGCCCGCAGGGCCACCACCACCCCGCCGGTGAGCCTGGAGGAATCGAAGGCCAGGGACAGGTCCGTGGCCTGCACCTGCTCGCCGGTGGCGGTCAGGGCCGTTTTCAGGTTGACGCGCCGCAGCCGGTCGGCCGGCAGTTCGGGCGGCGGAATGTCCAGCCAGCTCAGCACGCCGCGCAGGTCGCCGACGCGCGCTTCCAGGTTGCCCTCGAACCGGGGCTGGCCCTGGGGGGTGGACAGGAAGCCGAACAGGGCCACGTCGGACCCGCCGGGCATCTGGGCCGAGAACTGGCTGAGGGTCACCTCGCCGCCGGCCAGGGTGGCGTCGGCCTTCACCTGGCCGATCACCCCGCCGCGATAGGTCACGGCGCCGATGGCGGCCCGCACCGAGCCTTCCAGGTTGGTGGGCAGGGAAAATCCGGCCGCCCCGGCACCGTCCTTGCGCGGCAGCAGGGGCAGGGTCACCTTGGCGTCGCCGCCGGTGCCGCCGGTGGCCACGGCCTTGGGCTGGGCCTCGCCGGCCTTGGCCGGGGCCATGGCCATCCAGGCGTCCAGGTCCACCTTGTTGACATCCAGTTGGGCGGTCAGGGCCATGGCGTCGCCCAGGCGGGCCTCCAGCGAGCCCGTGGCCCGGGTTTCGCCCAGGGACAGGTCCAGACCCTTGACCGAGCCGCCGGCGGCGCCGGCCTCGGCATCGGCCTCCAGGGAGAACGCCTGGCCCAGGAACCCGGGCAGGGTCTCGGCGCCGGCCGCCAGGCCCAGGATGGCCGCCAGGTCCCGGCCCTCGGCCTTGATCTTGCCCTTGAAGCGCGGCTGGCCTTCCAGATCCAGCACCGCCCCGTCGGCCCGCAGGCTCACCTTGCCGGGCTCGGTGGACAGCGCCACGCTGGCCGGCAGGGTGCGCCCTTCCACCAGCTTGCCCACGGACAGTTCATAGTCCAGGGGCAGGCCGCGCACGATCAGGCTGCCGGCGCTTTCAAACGGCCCGGCCAGCGAGGCGGCGCGGATGCGGGCGTTCAGGGCCTCCACCCGCTCCTCGGTGCCGGCCGCGGCGTCGCGATACACCAGCACCCCGTTCTCGATGACGAAGCTGTCCAGGCGCACGTCGGGGGCGGCGCCCGAGGGTTCGCCGCCGGCCGCGCCATCGCTGGGCGCCGAAGGGGTGGGTTCGGCGGCCGCTTCCGGCGGCGTCAGTTCCCAGTTGGGGCGGCCGTCGGCCATCATTTCCAGCTCGATGACCGGGTCGATCAGGCGGATCTGGGTGACCTGCACCTCGCCGCGGATCAGCGGCGCCAGGGCCACCTGCACGCGCAGCGACTTCAGGCGCACGAAATCGGCCGCCTGGGCGCCCGGCGCGTTGGCCAGGCGCACGTCGTCCACGGTCAGGCCCGGGGTGGGCAGCAGCGAGAGCGAGATGTCGCCGCCGATGTCCATGGTCCGGCCCGTGTGGGCCTTGGCCTGTTCGGCGATCTCGCCGCGATAGGCATTCCAATCGACGAACGAGGGCGCCACCAGCAACCCGCCCGCCAGCAGCACCACCAGCACCAGGACGCCGACCAGCACCTTTTTCACGTCCGTCCACTCCGAATCCGTGTTTGGGTCCGGGCAGTGTACGAGGGCGCGCCAGCGGGATCAAACGGGCCCGTGTCACGTGTTCGGGATCACCCCCCGGGCCTCACACGGCGTCGGGCCGCCGGCCGCCGGGATAGCGGATGGCCTTGAACACCTCCATCACCCCCACCAGGGCCAGGGCCAGGGGGGCCAGGGTCAGCCAGGTGTTCAGGTCCATGGGGGCGATGCGCAGGATATCGGCCAGCCAGGGCACGTGGGCGGCGCCGATGTGCACGCTTTGGGCCAGCACCACGGCGATCAGCAGGAACCGGTTGGTGCCCAGGGGCACCTTGGTCACCGACCGCACCTCGGACCGGCAGTTGAACACGTGGGCGTTCTCGAACAGCACCATCAGCATGAGCAGCGCCGCGCGGGCCGTGAACTCGTCGGTGCCCGTGGCCAGGGCCCAGTGGAAGTACAGGTAGGCAACGATGCCGATGAAGGCGCCGGACAGCACCGTCTGCTCGATCATCATGCGGTCGAAGATGGGGGTGGACGGCGGCCGGGGGCGCCGGGCCAGCACGTCGCCCTCGCCCTTTTCTAGGGCCAGGCCCACGTGCTGCACGCCGTTGGTCACCAGGTTCAGCCACAGCAACTGGGCGGCGAACAGGGGCAGCGGCAGGCCGGTCATCAGGGCCAGCATGAACAGCACGATTTCCGACGCCCCGGTGCTGATCAGCAGGTAGACCACCTTGCGCACGTTGTCATAGGCGATGCGCCCTTCCTCCACCCCGGCGACGATGGACGAGAAGTTGTCGTCGGTGAGGATCAGGTCGGCGGCGCCCCGGGCCACGTCGGTGCCTTCCAGGCCCATGGCGACGCCGATGTTGGCGGCGCGCAGGGCCGGCGCGTCGTTCACCCCGTCGCCGGTGACGGCCACGAAGTGCCCGGCCTGGCGGGTGGCCTGGACGATGGACAGCTTTTCCGTCGGTTCCACCCGGGCGAACACCCGGGCCGTCGCCATGGCCTCGGCCAGGGCCGCCGGGTCGTCGGCCAGTTCGGCCATCTGGGCGCCGGTGATCACGTGGGCGTCGTCGCTGGCGATGCCCAGGTCGCGGGCGATGGCCAGCGCCGTGGCCGGGTGGTCGCCGGTGACCATGCGCACGCCGATGCCCGAGGCCCGGCAGCGGGCCACGGCATCGGGCACTTCCGGCCGCAGGGGGTCGATCAGGCCCACGAAGCCCAGGAATTCCAGGCCCACCAGGCCCGCGCCGTCGGTCCGCGCGGCCATGTCCCGGGCCGCCGCCGGGTCCACCTCGCCGGCCGCCACGGCCAGCACCCGGTAGCCCTGGGCCGCCAGGTCCGTGGCCCGGGCCATCTGGGCCCCGTGGTCGATGCCGTCGCACATGGGCAGCACCGTTTCCGCCGCGCCCTTCACGCTGGCGACGATGCCGTCGCCGTCCCTGTTGAAGGCGGCGGCGAAGCGCCGGGCCGGTTCGTAGGGCACGAAGCCGGCAGCCGGAAAGCGCTCCAGCAGGGCCGGACGGTGCAGCAGCATCTTGGCCGCCAGGATCAGGAACGCCAGGTCCACCGTGTCGCCGAAGTGGCGGCTTCTGTCGCCGGATTCGTGCAGCACCGCCTCGTTGCACAGGGCCCCGGCCGTGGCCAGGCGCGACAGGGCCGCCAGGGCCCGGCCGTCGGCCGGGGCGCCGTCCACGGACAGGGCGCCCTGGGCGTGGTAGCCCTCGCCGCCCACGTCGGCCCGGGTGCCGTCGGGCAGCAGCAGGCGCCGCGCCGTCAGCTCGTTGCAGGTCAGGGTGCCGGTCTTGTCGCTGGCGATCAGGGTGCAGGCGCCCAGGCCCTCCACCGCCGGCAGGGAGCGCACGATCACGTTGCGCCGGGCCATGCGGGCGCTGCTGACCGACAGGGCCACGGTGATGGCCACGGGCAGGCCTTCGGGCACCGCCGACACGGCCAGGGCCACGGACACCAGGAAGATGTCGGTCCAGGCCGCGCCCTGCAGGGCCTGCACCACGGCCAGCACCACCACGGCCCCCACCACCAGGGCGCCGACGGTGCGGGTGAACCGTTCCAGGCGCACCACCAGGGGCGCCGGGGCCTGGCGGGTGGCGGCCAGGGCCTGGGCGATGCGGCCCAGTTCCGTGTGCAGGCCCACCCGGCACACCAGGCCCGTGGCCCGGCCGCTGTCCACCACCGTGCCGGCGTGCAGCATGTTGGCGCGGTCGCCCACGGCGCAGCGTTCGGGCAGCACGGCGCCGGAATCCTTGGCCACGGGCAGGGATTCACCGGTCAGCAGGCTTTCGTCGGCCATCAGGTCGTGGGCCGCCAGCAGGCGCAGGTCGGCCGGCACCCGGGTGCCCGAGTCCAGGGTCACCACGTCGCCGGGCACCAGGTCGCTGCCGTCCAGGCGGTGGGGGTGGCCGTCGCGCACCACGGTGACCGGGTTGCGGATCATGGCGTCCAGGCTCTGGGCGCTGGATTCGGCCCGCCATTCCTGCACCGTGCCGACGAAGGCGTTGATCTGCAGCACGGCGAAGATGAACAGGGCGTCGGTCATCTCGCCGATGGCCATGGACACGGCGGCGGCGGCCAGCAGCAGGTAGATCAGCGGGCTGGTGAACTGGCGCAGGTACAGCGCCCACAGGCCGGGGCGCTTGGGTTTGGGCAGGGTGTTGGGGCCGAAGGTGCGGCGGCGGTCCTCCGCCTCGGCGGCGGACAGCCCCGACGCCCGCGAGGCCAGCTTATCCAGGGCCGCGTGGCCGGACAGGGTGTGCCAAAGGACGTGCGCAAGGCTGTCGTGGTTCATGCGAGAGACCTTCCTGGGGCTGGTCCAGTCTCTCTCCCTATCCTTCAGTATAGCCCCTTACGGCACCGCCCCGGACTGCCCATTCGGCAGGTCCGTCATTCGTATCCCAGGGCCAGCCCGTCCTTGCGCGGTTCCGAGCCGCCGATGAGCACGCCGCGGTCGTGGTCGATCCAGATGGCCTGGCCGCCGCCCAGGGGCTTGGGCGGCTTGACCAGGCGGTGGCCCCGGGCCAGCAGGCCGTTGCGCGCCACGGCGGTCAGGGTGTCCTCGGCCTGCACGGGGCCGCCGGGCACGGGGAACACCCGGGGCAGCTCCAGGGCCGTCTGGGGGTCCAGGCCATCATCCAGCAGGGCCCGCAGCAGGCGCACCTGGCCCACGGCCTGGTAGTGCCCGCCCATGACGCCGAACGGCATGACGGCCCGGCCGCCGGCCGTGAGCATGCCGGGGATGATGGTGTGCAGCGGCCGCCGCCCCGGCGCCAGGGCGTTGGGGTGGCCCTCGGCCAGCGAGAAGCAGCAGGCCCGGTTGTTCAGCATCACCCCGCTGCGCGGCGCCAGGATGGCGCTGCCGAAGTTGTCGAACAGGGAATTGATGAGGCTGACGGCGTTGCGGTCCTTGTCCACCACGCACAGGTAGACGGTGTCCGGGTGGTCGGGCATCAGCGGCGGCGGCAGGTCGGTCAAGGCCCGGTCGGGGTCGATGCGGGCGCGCAGGTCCCGGGCGTGGGCGTCGGACAGCAGGGCCGAAACGGGCGTGCCCGTGTCGGCCAGCAGGGCGTCGCGGTCGTTGTAGGCCAGGCGCGCGGCCTCGATCTCCTGGTGCAGGCGTTCGGCCGAATGGGGGCCGGGCACGGGCAGGCCAGCCAGGATGTTCAGCATCTCCAGGGCCACGATGCCCTGGCCGTTGGGCGGGCATTCCCACACCCGGTGGCCGCGATAGTCCGTGTGGATGGGTTCCACCCATTCCCCGGCGTGGGCGGCGAAGTCGTCCAGGGTGTGCACGCCGCCCCGGGCCCGCAGCTTGGCCACCATGTCTTCCGCCACCAGGCCGGCGTAGAAGCCGTCGCGCCCGTCGCGGCCGATGCGTTCCAGGGTGTCGGCCAGGGCCGGCTGGGCGTGGCGGTCGCCCACGGCATAGGCGCGATCGCGGAACAGGGCCTGGGCGTCGGGGTCGGTGTCCAGGGCGTCGGCGGCCAGCTCCCAGTCGTAGGCCACCCGGGGGGTGATGCGGTAGCCTTCCCGCGCCAGGCGCGCCGCCGGGGCCAGCAGGCGGGCCATGTCCCAGGTGCCGTGGTCGGCGGCCAGGCGGCACCAGGCGTCCACGGACCCGGGGATGGACACGGCGTGGGGCGAAAAGCGCGGCACCGTCGCGTGGCCCTGGCCGGCCAGGTCGGCGCGGCGGGCCGCCGCCGGGGCCCG
>JAGREA010000099.1 GCA_020446745.1 Rhodobacterales bacterium
ATCCGCCGCCATTGGGCTCCCGCCTTCGCGGGAGCGACGGGTGGAGATGGGCGGAGGCGACGGGTGGAGAAGGTGGGGGCGACGCGGGTGGAGAAAGGCAGGGGGCCCCTACAGCGCCGCCAGCAACCCCGGCAAATCGGCCATGGCGTCGAACACCAGCGGCGCGCCGGCATTGCGCAGCATCTCGCCATGGCCCGGGCCGCAGTGGCCGCCGCCGGCGAAGCCCAGCACCGCCATGCCCGCCGCCCGGGCCGCCGTCACCCCGGCGGCGCTGTCCTCGATCACCAGGCAGCGTTCGGGCGCCGCGCCCATGCCCTCTGCCGCCAGCAGGAACAGGTCCGGCGCCGGCTTGCCGCGGGTCACCATCTGGGCGCTGTACAGGCGGTCGCCGAAAGGACCGTCCAAGCCCGTCAGGCGCAGGGACCGGCGGATCTTGGCCAGGGTCCCCGACGAGGCCACGCAGAACGGCACCGCCAGGCCGGCCAGCACATCCGCCACCCCGGGCATGGCCCGCAGCTCGGCCGTGAAGGCGGCGGCGTCCCGTTCCGTCAGGCGGTCGATGAAGTCCTCGGGAAGGGGGCGGCCGGCGTCGGCCTCCACCCGGGCCTTCACGGCGGCCAGGCTGATGCCCGTGTAGCGGTCGTAGCAGTCGTCCCGGGTGTGGGGGTGGCCCAGCTCGGTCAGCAGCTCGGCCAGCACCCGCGCCGCGATGGGTTCCGAATCCACCAGCACGCCGTCGCAGTCGAACAGGATCAGGTCGACGGACACGAAGGCTACACCCCGAACCGGTTCAGGGTGGCATCCACCGACCCCACGTAGGAGCCGCCGAACAGGCGCACGTGCACCAGCAGCGGGTACAGGTTGTAGAGATCCCGGCGCACCTCGAAGAAGTCCGGCGCGATGGGCCGGTGCTCGTTGTAGCGCTGGAAGAACGCCCGGCCGAAGGTGCCGAACATGGTGGAAAAGGCCAGCTCGATCTCGGGGTCGGCGAAATAGATGGCCGGGTCGATGAACCCGGCGATGCGCGGCCCGTCGCACAGCACGTTGCCGGTCCACATGTCGCCGTGGATCAGCGACGGCCGGGCCGGTTCGGTGATGTAGCGGTCCAGGCGCCCGGCCAGGGCCTCCAGCCGGCCCATGAAGGGGGCGGGCAGGCGCCCGGCTTCCAGGGCCCGGCGGCCCATGTCCAGCAGCCGCTGGTCGCGGAAGAAATCCAGCCAGCGGGGCGTCGGCGGGTTGGGCTGGTGCAGGCCGCCGATCAGGGTGTCGCGCTCCAGCCCGAACAGGGGTGCGGTCACGGCGTGCAGGTCGGCCAGCAGGTCCGCCGCGTGGATCTGCGATTCGGTGGTCAGGCCGCCCCGGTTGGGGATCCAGTCCATGACCAGCAGGGTGTCCTCGGCGTGCAGCACCCCGGGCACCGGCAGGCGCGAGCGCTGGCCCAGGGCGGCCAGCATGTAGCCTTCCACGTCCAGGGCCGATCCCGGGTCGCCGGCCTTGACCACCACCGTGCGGCCGCCGGCCAGGTCGGTGCGGAACACGTCGCCCACGCAGCCCCCGCCCAACGGCGACAGCGGCCCGGCCGGCAGGCCCAGGGCGGCGGTGACGCGGGCTTGGACGGCGGCGGACACGCGGGGCTTCCGGTTCAGGCCAGGTGGTGGGCGCGAATGTGGTCCAGCAGGCCGTTGGACGCGGCCTCCACCATGTCCAGCACCCGCTCGAACCCCTGGGCGCCGCCGTAGTAGGGGTCGGGCACCTCGCGCTCGGCCACCTGGGGGGCGAAGTCCAGGAACAGGTGCAGGCGGTCGTGGGCGTCGGGGGGGCACAGGGTCAGCAGGTCGCGGAAGTTTTCCGCGTCCATGGCCACCACGTAGTCGAAATCGCGGAAGTCCGCCGCCCGGGCCCGCCGGGCCCGCAGGGCCGAAAGGTCCAGCCCGCGGCCGCGGGCCGCCGCCTGGGCCCGCGAATCGGGCGGTTCGCCCACGTGGTAGGCATGGGTGCCGGCCGAATCCACGCCGATGCGGTCGGCCAGCCCGGCCCGGGCCACGGTGGCGCGGAACACCCCTTCCGCCGTGGGCGACCGGCAGATGTTGCCCATGCACACGAACAGCACGTTGATCCCGTCGGCGACCATGGCGGCAAATCCCCCGGTGACGCGCCTTCGGCGCATGTTATGGTTTTCCTCTCTACCACATCCGACCCCTGGTACCGCAATGCCCGACTCCGCCAATCCCCCCATCGTCATCCTGACCGGCGCCGGCATCTCCAAGGAATCGGGCCTGGACACCTTCCGCGACGCCGACGGCATCTGGGCCAAGGTGCGGCTGGAGGACGTGGCCACGCCCGAAGGCTATGCCCGCGACCCCGAAACGGTGCACGCCTTCTACAACGCCCGGCGCAAACCCCTGGTGGACCAGTCGGTGGCCCCCAACGCCGCCCATGTGGCCCTGGCCCGGCTGGAGGAGGCCTGGCCCGGCGAGGTGCTGATCGTCACCCAGAACATCGACGACCTGCACGAACGGGGCGGCAGCCGCAACCTGATCCACATGCACGGCGAGATGCTGAAGGTGCGCTGCGACTTCTGCCACGCGGTGATGCCCTGGGCCGAGGACGCGACGGTGAAGACCAAGTGCCCCGAATGCGGGGTCACCGGCCAGGTGCGCCCCCACGTGGTGTGGTTCGGCGAAATGCCCCTGGAGATGGACCGCATCGAGGCCGCCCTGGGCCGCTGTGGCCTGTTCCTGTCCATCGGCACGTCGGGCAACGTGTACCCGGCGGCGGGCTTCGTGCAGCAGGTGCGGTACCTGGGCCGGGCCCACACGGTGGAACTGAACCTGGAGCCCTCGGAAGGGGCCACGGCCTTCGCCGAAACCCGCTATGGCCCGGCCACCGACCTGGTGCCGGCCTTCGTCGAGCAGGTGCTGACCCGCGGCTGGTAAACGGCCGGCCACACCCCGTTAACCAAGATCACAAGATTGATCTTGTTTATTGTTGCGAAACCGTTATGATTGTCGGTGCCGCAGTTCCAACGGGGAGCCGATGTCATGCGGGAGGTGAGCCAGGACGTCCTGTGGGCTCGACTGTCCTTCGATAATCCGTGGTGGAAGCTGCGCCCGGAAACCGAGGTCACGTTCCGCCATCCCCCGCAGCGCCTGTATTTCGACCGCTTCGCCGGCCTGGTGGAATCCGGCGATGCCAAGCCGCTGATCCTGGCCGGGCCCCGCCGCTCGGGCAAGACGGTGCTGATGCGCCAGATGCTGGCCCGGCTGATCGAAACCGGCGCGGCCCCCACATCGGTGTTCTATGCCGCCTTCACCACGCCGGTCTATCCCGCCGCCGGGCCCGAGGCCCTGGTGGAACAGTTCCTGGCCAACCAGCCCGACGTGCCGCGCCGCCGCCGCCTGACCCTGTTCCTGGACGAGGTGCAGTACGTGAAGGACTGGGGCGACCGCCTGGTGGCCCTGGCCCGCCGGTACCCCCAGGTGCGCGTCGTCGCCTCGGTGTCGTCGGAAATCCCCGGTCTGGGCACCGAGCCGCGCGACGACCTGACCCTGTTCGTGCTGCCGCACCTGACGTTCCTGGAATTCCTGCGCTTCCGCGGCAGCGAGGAAAAGCTGTTCGGCCCCACGGCGGCGGAAGGGCACATCGCCTTCCACGAAAGCAGCCTGGCCACCCTGAACGCCGAATTCGTGCGCTACATCAACTTCGGCGGTTTCCCGGAAGGGATCATGCTGAAGAACGACGGCGCCCCGGCCCCCACCTTCCTGCGCGACGTGATGAACGACCGGGTGCTGCACAAGGACCTGGCCGGCCTGGCCGGCATCAGCGACGCCCAGGAACTGAACCGCCTGTTCACCGTGCTGGCCATCAACACGGCCCTGGAGGTGAGCATCGAGGACCTGTCGAGCGTCACCGGCATCGCCAAGAACACGGTGCGCAAGTACCTGGACTTCCTGGAAAGCGCCTTCCTGATCCGCCGCCTGCGCCGGGTGGACCGCGACGCCCGGCCGTTCCAGCGGGCCGTGGCCTTCAAGGTGTACCTGACCACGCCGTGCCTCTACACGGCCATGTTCGGCCCGCCCACCCCCGACGACCCGGCCTTCCCGCGCCTGGTGGAAACGGCCATGGTGGGCCAGTGGCTGGGCTCCATCGCCGGGCGCGACCTGGCCTATGCCAGCTGGCGCACCGGGCAGATCGACCTGCTGGCCTTCCACGACACCACGGGGCGGCCCGACCTGGTCTATGAAATGGACTGGCAGGACCGCTATTCCCGCCCCGGGCGCGGGCCCGAGACCCTGGCCCGGTTCGCCGCCGACAACAGCCCCGACGCCACCGTCTACGTGCTCACCCGCGCCACGGCGCGGCCCGGCGTGATGCGCGGCGTCAACGTGCAGCTTATCCCGGCGGCCCTTTACGCCTACCTGCTGCACAAGTTCAGCCTGGCCCGGCGGTCCCGCGCCATCGGCGGCCACGGCAAGGTGACGGCGGCCCGCCACCAGGCCTGAGTCCCCCTTCTCGGCCCCCGTTTTCTCCCTTTGGACCGCCCCCGGATCCATGGGCCCGGGGGCCTGACCGGCCACCGCGCAGGGGTGGCCGGCGTTATTCACAATTGCATTATGAAAATCTAATATATAAAATGGTGGGCAGGAAGCAGGACGGTGGGAGCCGCCCGTTCCCCCGGATGAAATGCCTGCAAGAGGTCGTTATGATTCCCGTGAAAACCCTTGTGGCGGGCCTGTGCACCGCCATTTTCCTGGCCGGGTCCGCCGCGTCGGCCCTGGCCCTGGACGTGCCCCGTCCGCTGGTCGATGCCGACTGGCTGGACCAGCACATGGACGAGGTCGTCGTCATCGACGTGCGCAAGGACCCGTCCACCTTCACCAAGACCGGCCACATTCCCGGTGCCCGGGTGGTCAAATCCGGCGACCTGCGCACCAAGCGCCAGGTGAACGGCTTGACCGTCGACAAGATGCGCCCCGACCAGGCCACCTTCCAGGCCAACATGCGCAAGCTGGGCATCAACACCGACAGCGCCGTGGTGCTGACCAACCGGGGCGAAAAGGCCTCGCAGGTGGTGCACAGCACCCTGCTGTACTGGCAGCTGAAGTATTACGGCTTCGACAACGTGGCCATCCTGGACGGCGGCAACGCGGCCTGGGATGCGGCGCTGATGGACGTGAGCCACGACCCCGCCGAGGCGCCCGAGCCCGGCACCTTCGTGGCCAAGGCCCCGCGCGAGCACCTGGTGGCCACCCTGCCCGAGGTGGAAGAGACCGTGGAATACGGGGGCCCGCAGCTGGTGGACACCCGCAACCTGGACTACTTCCTGGGCCTGAAGACCAAGTCCTACGTCTATGCCCCCGGCCACATTCCCAAGGCGTCGGTGCTGCCTTATCCGTTCATGACCGTGGATGACGGCCCGGCCGTGTTCCGCCCGGTGCCCGAGCTGTCGGCCATCGCCCAGTACCTGGGCGTGGACCTGCACGAACCCATGATCGTCTACTGCAACTCGGGCAACCTGGCCACGGCCAACTGGTTCGTCGCCCACGAACTGGCCGGCAACATGGCGGCCCGCCTGTACGACGGTTCCATGCACCAGTGGACCCAGGAAAAGGGCAACCCGGTGGCCCGCACCATCAACTGAACGAACCGCCGCGGCACGATCGACCGGAGCGCCCCCGAGCCGGTCCCCCGGGACCCAAAAACAATAAACGGGGGTTAAGAGTCATAATCCGCGACGGGA
>JAGREA010000100.1 GCA_020446745.1 Rhodobacterales bacterium
CAACGTCATCTCCATCACAGACGGCCAGATCTTCCTGGAGACGGAGCTGTTCTACAAGGGCATCCGCCCGGCCGTGAACGTGGGCCTGTCGGTGTCGCGCGTGGGCTCGTCGGCCCAGGTGAAGGCCATGAAGCAGGTGGCCGGCTCCATCAAGCTGGAACTGGCCCAGTACCGTGAAATGGCGGCCTTCGCCCAGTTCGCGTCCGACCTTGACCCGTCGACCCAGAAGCTGCTGGCCCGCGGCGAGCGCCTGACCGAGCTGCTGAAGCAGCCCCAGTACACCCCGCTGCCGGTGGAAGAACAGGTGGTCTGCATCTTCGCCGGCGTGAAGGGCTACCTGGACAAGGTGGCGGTGCGCGACGTGACCCGGTTCGAAGCCTCGATGCTGGACAACATCCGCGCCAACGGGGCCGACATCCTGGAAGCCATCCGCACCGAAAAGGCCCTGTCGGACGACACCAACGCCAAGCTGGCCAAGTTCATGGAAGCCTTCGCCAAGGCCTTCTCGTAACGGCCGATCCCCACCGGGCCCGACCCCAGGGGTCGGACCCGACCTGGACCCCTTCCGGACCCGCCTAGGGTCCCGACCGCCACAGGACCGAACGGATGCCGAACCTCAAGGACCTCAGGATCCGCATCAACAGCGTGAAGTCGACGCAGAAGATCACGTCGGCCATGAAGATGGTCGCCGCGGCCAAGCTGCGCCGGGCCCAGGATGCGGTGGAGGCCGCGCGGCCCTATTCCGAACGCATGGGCCGCATGCTGGGGTCGCTGTCGGAAAGCATGGCCGGGCGCGAGGGCGCGTCGCCCATGCTGGCCGGCACGGGCAGCGAGCAGACCCACCTGCTGGTGGTCTGCACGTCGGACCGCGGCCTGTGCGGCGGCTTCAACGGCAACATCGTGCGCGCCGTGCGCGCCGCCATGCACGACCTGCACGCCCAGGGCAAGACCGGCAAGATCCTGTGCATCGGCCGCAAGGCCGCCGATGCCCTGAAGCGCGACTTCAAGGCCCACATCATCGAAACCCACATCGGGGTGGGCAAGCGGGGCCTGGAATTCGGCGAGGCCCACGCCATCGGCCGCCAGGTGATCGGCCTGTTCGAGGACGGCCAGTTCGACGTGTGCCGCATCTTCTTCAACCGTTTCAAGTCGGCCATGACCCAGGTGGTGACCGACCAGCAGCTCATCCCCTTCGTGGCCGAGGACAGCGCCCCGGTCCAGGAGCATGCCCAGGTGGCGGCGCTGAAAGCCCAGTTCATCTTCGAACCGGAGGAAGAGGACATCCTGGACGCCCTGTTGCCGCGCAACATCTCGGTCCAGATCTTCCAGGCCCTGCTGGAAAGCAACGCCAGCGAACAGGGCGCCCGGATGACGGCGATGGACAGCGCGACCCGCAACGCGGGCGACATGATCGACGCCCTGACGCTGACCTACAACCGCACGCGCCAGGCCTTCATTACCAAGGAACTGATCGAGATCATCTCGGGCGCCGAGGCGCTCTAGGGACTTTCGGATCGGAACGCTAGCCGCCGCAAGGCGATTGGGAGCACCAGAGATGGCGACAAACAGCATCGGTCGAATCACTCAGGTCATGGGCGCCGTGGTGGACGTCCATTTCGAGGGCGACCTTCCGGAAATCCTGTCCGCCCTGCACGCGGAAAACCAGGGCAAGCGCCTGGTCCTCGAAGTGGCCCAGCACCTGGGCGAGAACGAGGTCCGGACCATCGCCATGGACTCCACCGAGGGCCTGAAGCGGGGCCAGGACGTGACCGCCACCGGCGCGCCCATCCGCATCCCCGTGGGACCGGAAACCCTGGGCCGCATCATGAACGTGGTGGGCGAGCCCATCGACGAGCGCGGCCCGCTGGTCACCGCCGAAACGGCGCCCATCCACGCCGATGCCCCGGAATTCGTGGAACAGTCCACGGAAACCGAGATCCTGACCACCGGCATCAAGGTGGTGGACCTGATCGCGCCCTACGCCAAGGGCGGCAAG
>JAGREA010000101.1 GCA_020446745.1 Rhodobacterales bacterium
GCGGGCCAGGGTCTGGGCCAGCAGGGTCTTGCCGCAGCCGGTGGGGCCGATCAGCAGGATGTTGGACTTCTGCAGTTCCACGTCGTTGTTCTTGGTGCCGTGGCTCAGGCGCTTGTAGTGGTTGTGCACGGCCACCGACAGGACGCGCTTGGCATGGGGCTGGCCGATCACGTAGTCGTCCAGCACGCTGCAGATGTCCATCGGCGTGGGCACGCCGTCGCCGGACTTCACCAGGTTGGTCTTGTTCTCCTCGCGGATGATGTCCATGCACAGCTCGACGCATTCATCGCAGATGAACACCGTCGGACCCGCGATGAGCTTGCGCACCTCGTGCTGGCTCTTGCCGCAGAAGGAGCAGTACAGCGTGTTCTTTGAATCGCCGTTTGATTTGCTCATGAAAACTCCGTGCGCAATGTTGCGAATCTCATGTTAGCCGCTCGCCACGGGACCGCACAACCCCATGGCGGCCCCACGGCGCGGGGGCCCTGGGCAACGGGGTCGATGCGCCGTCCGTCGGCGCCGGGGCGGGCCACGCACCGGCCCCGCCGATCATATGGGGATGCGGCGGCGGAATGTCGCCCCCCGAACGGCGCCATGGGGCAACGCGCCATGGGGCAACGCGCCGGGGGGCGGCCCGCCGGGGCGCGATCAGTCGGCGTCCTCCTTGGCCGGCCGGCTGGTCACCACTTCGTCGATCAGGCCGAACGCCTTGGCTTCGTCGGGGCTCAGGAAGCGGTCGCGCTCCATGGCCTGCTCCACCACGTCCAGGGACTGGCCCGTGTGCTCCACGTAGATCTGGTTCAGGCGGGCCCGCAGGGACAGGATCTCCTTGGCGTGGATCTCGATGTCCGTGGCCTGGCCCTGGTAGCCGCCCGACGGCTGATGGATCATCACCCGGGCGTTGGGCAGGGCATAGCGCTTGCCCGGGGCGCCGGCGGCCAGCAGCAGCGAGCCCATGGAGGCCGCCTGGCCGATGCACACCGTCGACACGTCCGGGCGGATGTAGCGCATGGTGTCATAGATCGCCAGGCCCGAGGTGACGATGCCGCCCGGCGAGTTGATGTAGAACGAGATGTCCTTCGACGGGTTCTCGGACTCCAGGAACAGCAACTGGGCGCAGATCAGGCTGGACACGTGGTCCTCGACGGGCCCGGTCAGAAAGATGATGCGCTCCTTCAGCAGGCGCGAATAGATGTCGTAGGCCCGCTCGCCCCGGTTGGTGGTTTCCACCACCATGGGCACAAGGGCGTTCATGTGGGTCTCCAGCGGATGGGTCATCGTCTTCCTTTCCAGCGGGGCGGTGCCGTGGCGGGACCCGTCACTCGGGCGCGTCGCCGTCCTCGGCCGCCGATTCATCATCGGCCTTCTTCTTGGCCGGGGCCTTCTTCTTGGCCGCCGGCTTCTTGGCCGCCGCCTTCTTGGGCTTGGCGGCCTTCTTCTCGTCGCCCTCGTCCCCGTCCTCGTCCGGGTCCTTCACCAGATCCTCGATGGACACGGTCTTGTCGGTGACCTGGGCCATCTCGATCAGGAAGTCCACCACCTTGTCCTCGAAGATGGGGGCAGTCAGGCCTTCGCGGGCCTGGGGGTTGTTCTGGAAGTATTCCAGCACCGCCTGTTCCTGGCCCGGATAGTTGCGGGCTTCCGCCATCATCGCCCGGTTCAGGTCGTCGGGGCTGACCTGCAGGTTGTTGGACCGGCCCACCTCGGCCAGCAGCAGACCCAGGCGCACCCGGCGTTCGGCGATCTCGCGGAATTCCGCCTTCTTCTCGTCCTCGCTCTTCTCGGCGTCCTCGGGGTCTTCCTCGCCGCCCTGCTTCAGGTGTTCTTGGTACTGGTTCCAGATGGCCTCGAACTCCTGCTCCACCAGGCCGTTGGGCACCTCGAACTGGTAGTCCTTGGCCAGGCTGTCCAGCAGGTCGCGCTTCAGGCGGTTGCGCGACAGGGTCTTGTATTCCCCAAGGTGGTCTTCCCGGATGCGGGCTTTCAAGGCCTCCAGGTCGTCCAGGCCCACCTTCTTGGCCAGCTCGTCGTCGATGTCGGCGGGCTTGGAGGCCCGCAGCTCGGCCACCTTCACCTGGAACAGGGCGTCCTTGCCGGCCAGGTCGGCGGCGCCGTATTCCTCGGGGAAGGAGACCTTGACCTCCTTCTCGTCGCCGGCCTTGGCGCCCACCAGCTGCTCCTCGAAGCCGGGGATGAAGGCGCCCGAGCCCAGCTCCAGGGGATAGGCCTCGGCCTTGCCGCCGGGGAAGGCCTCGCCGTCGATGAAGCCCTCGAAGTCGATGACCACGATGTCGCCGTTCTCGGCCGGCCGGTCCTCGGTCACCGTCTCGGCGGTGCGGTTGGCCTTGGCGATGCGCTCCAGGGCCTCGTCCAGGTCCTTGGGATCGGGCTCGGCCACCAGGCGTTCCAGCTTCAGGTCGCCGAAGTCGCCCATCTCGATCTCGGGCAGGACCTCGACGTTCATGGTGTATTCCAGGTCCTGGCCTTCATCGAACTTGGTGATCTCGATGCGCGGCTGCAGGGCCGGGCGCAGGCCGCGTTCGGTCATCACCGACGACGAGGACTCGTTCACCGCCTGCTCCAGCACCTCGCCCATCACGTTGGGGCCGTAGCGCTTGCGCAGCAGGCCGACGGGCACCTTGCCCGGACGGAAACCGGGGAGCTGCGCGGTCTTGGCGATTTCCTTCAGCCGCGTGACCACCTTTTCCTCGATGGCGGCCGCGGGGACGGCGACCTGGAATTCCCGGCTCAGGCTTTCGGACTTGGTTTCAGTAACCTGCATAGATGTACCAATCAGATAAAAGCAGACGTTAAGGCGGATGGGGGCCGGACACCGGCCGCCACGGACAGGTTCGGGAAACGGCCGCGCGCCGCGGGGCGTTGGGGGGATCTGGTGCGGGCGGAGGGACTTGAACCCCCACGACTTGCGTCACAGGTACCTAAAACCTGCGTGTCTACCAGTTCCACCACGCCCGCTTCGCGTCCCGGGGCTTCCGAACGGGGCCGCAACTCTAAACATTTAGGGCACCCTGTCAATCGCCTCCCGCGCCGCCGGGATCAGCCCCGAAGATGGGCCTTGAAGGCCGATGACATGGCCACCCGGCCGTCGGTCACGTAGTGGTCGGAATTGTCGTCGATGTCCCCCAGCTTGTACTGGTAATTGATCATCATGCCGTGGGCCTGCTCCAGCCCCTTGGACGAGGTGTCGCCCAGCCAGTTCAGGCGTTCCATGCGCGCCCCGTTGGTCAGGTGGAAGTGGGCCACGGGGTCGCGGGCGCGGCGCCCGTCGCTGCGCTTCTCCTGGGCCAGGTAGCGGGCGCACAGGCCCATCAGCGGGCCGCGCACCTGGCCCGCCCGGTCCGCGTCGTGGGGCCAAGCGGGGTCGGCCAGCAGGTCGGCGAAGGCGGCCAATTGCTCGTCGTGGCCCTCCTCCAGGCGCTTGTCCAGCCAGGCCCGGAAGCCGGGCACCGGCGACAGGGTGGCGAAGGTGGTGATCTGCGGGAACTCGCCGGTCAGGGCGTCCACCACCCGCTTGATCAGGAAGTTGCCGAAGCTGATGCCGGCCAGCCCCTTCTGGGCGTTGGAAATGGAATAGAAGATGGCCGTATCGGCCTCCTTCGGGTCCAGCACCGGCGCCGTCTCGTCCAGCAGCAGGTTCACGTTGCCGGCCATGCCCCGGACCAGGGCCACCTCGACGAAGATCAGCGGCTCGCTGGGCATGGAGGGATGGAAATAGGCGTACCAGCGGCGGTCGGAATCCAGGCGGTTCTTCAGGTCGTCCCAGCTTTCGATGGGGTGCACGGCCTCGTAGGCGATCAGCTTTTCCAGCAGCGCCGCCGGCGAGCTGTCCCAGGTGATGCGGCGCAGTTCCAGAAAGTCCACGTCGAACCAGGTGGTCAGCAGGGCCTTCAGGTCGTCCTCCAGGGCCCTGAGCGCCGGATCGCGGCGCGACAGGGGCAGCAGTTCGGCCCGCATGTCGACCAGGAACTTCACCCCTTCCGGTAGGGCGTTGAACTGGGTCAGCAGGCGCAGGCGCGGCGGCTCCAGGGCCCGGCGCAGGGCGTTCTCGGCGTGGCGGCGGGGGTCGCCCTCGTCGGCCCCGCGCACAACCTCCATGGCCTGGTCCACGGCGTCGCGGTCGATGCCGAAGTCCTTGGCCAGGACGCGCAGGAAGCGCTTGCGGCCGGTGGCGTCCAGGGCCAGGTAGGCGCGGCCCAGGGCGGCGGCCCGGGCGCGGGCCGAAACCTCGCCGCCGCGCACCCCCAGGCAGGCGGCCATCTGCTCGCGCAGGCGCACCACGTCGTCCTCGGGCAGGTCGGGGCGCAGGCTGGCCGCCGTCTCGTCATAGGCGGCGCCGGCGATGTTCTGCCAGGCGATGCGCAGGTTGGACAGGGCGCGGTTCAGGGGACCGGCCTTGAACTGGGCGATCATGCCGTCTTTGCGTGCGGGTTCCATGCCACAAGTCTCGCGCCGTCGGCGCGGCGATTCAAGCGACGCTTTTGGGGCTCAGGCCCTACCCCGGCGGGCCCGGTCCAGGGTGGCGAACACCGCCGGCAGGGCTTCGGGCAGGTCCTCGGCGATCAGCCCCGGGCCCACGTGGCGGGCCGCCGCCCCGTGCAGCCAGGCGCCGCCGCAGGCGGCGTCATAGGGATCCATGCCCTGGGCCACCAGGCCCAGCACGATGCCGGCCAGCACGTCGCCCGAGCCCCCCGTGGCCAGATCCGGCGGGCCGCCGGTTTCGATGGCGGCGCGGCCGTCGGGGGCGGCGATCACCGTGTCGGGCCCCTTCAGCAGGATCACCGCGTGGGCCCGCCTGGCGGCCTCCCGCGCCCGGTCCACCTTGCCCATGTCCACCTTGCCCATCTCCATGGGCCCACCCTCGTGCAGGTCGGGGAACAGGCGGGCGAACTCGCCCTCGTGGGGGGTCATGACGCAATGGTCGCTGGTCATGCCGTCGAACAGGGTGCCCGGGTCCTCGGCGAA